>CAZPTG010000004.1:0-27997 GCA_964589355.1 uncultured Spirochaetaceae bacterium | reverse complement strand
TTGAGAATGATGATGGCTACGAAACTAAAACAAAAGATTTAGAATATAGAGATAGAAAGGTTCAAGAAATTATTCTAGAAACACAAAAGTTATTATCCTCTAAAGTTGTTGATTGTACTACAACAGTAACTAATGGCGGTATAGATCAACTAATAGGATATGTATCTGGTGGTGGTGGATATGGATTAACTTTAGTTAGTGAAGATTTAGATTTATTATATTCTGAGGCAAAAAGAATAGAAAATGAAATAAAAAAAGACTCTAGTGTTGTCTCTACTTCATTAAATACAGATTTTGATAGTTCAACTTTAATTATAGATATGTCCCATGATTTTTTAAATAGTGTTGGAGTAAATAGCTATGAAGCAGGTATAACCTCCATTATATTATTCAACGGCGTAGATGCAGGAATTTATCATGCTAAAAATGGTGATCAATATACTATAAAATTAGAAAGCAATATGAAGGATAACCCCATAACTCCAGATTCAATTGCAAAGATGCATATCATATCTGCATCGGGGGAAGAAATTAGTTTTGCATCCCTATCTGATATAGAAATTAATAAAGCTATATCAACAATAAATCATAGTGATAGAGCAAAACAAATTACGATTAATGCCAAATTAGTAAGTGAAGATACAGCTCCTATTACTTTTTATGTGAATAATTATTTAAAAGAAAATCCACTAGCTGATGGAGTTAGTAGCAAATCAGGTGGAATAATGCAATTAATTGAAGAATCTATAAAACCATTAGCTACAGCATTATTAATAGCTATATTCTTAGTATTTACTGTAATGGTTTTCCAATTCGAAAATTTTAGACAACCTCTTATCGTTATGGCTACAGTCCCTTTTTGTTTGATTGGAGTTGTTTTAGGTCTTCTATCATTTGGATCAACTATGAGCATAGTAAGTGTATTAGGATTATTATCTTTATCAGGAATTGTTGTAAATAATGGTATTATTCTTATAGATTATTTTAATCAAAAAAGAGCCTTAGAAAAAGATAATGAAGAAAACCTTAGAAAAATAGTCTTACAAGGAGCTGCTTCAAGATTAAGACCAATACTAATGACAACTCTCTCAACAATGTTTGGAGTTATCCCTATGGCTGTAGCTACAGGGATTGGAAGTGAATTATATGCCCCTCTTGGGCAATCAATTGCAGGTGGCTTAATAACTTCAACACTTATATCTTTATTTATAATCCCAACAATTTATTATGTTATTGAAAAAAAAGTAATTAATAAAAAAGTCAAAAATGGAAATTTATTAGCAGATGGTAGTAAAGTTCATATTTCAATTGAAGATCAATTAAAACAAGTTGATAAAGAAACTTTAATTTCAAGACAACGATTAAAAGAAATATTAAAGGCTTCTAGAACTCAAACAAGATATCTTAATAATGTAGGAAAAAAAATAAATGAAAATCATAATAAAAAAGATGAGGAATAACAAAAATGAAATCTAAAAAAACCAACATCAATCTATTATTAATAGGGTTATTTGCAATAATATTCACAATTAGCTGTAGCAGTGTTTTCAATGCAACAATAAGTGGAAGTGTACAAGCTGAACCTAGAAATAATAGTAGTTCTGAGGAACAAACAAACTTAGCTAATGCAAATGTTTATGTTTTCTTTAATGAAAGTGAATGGCAAAACTATAAAACAAAATGGGACAATCACAGTAGCTCAAACTCAAAAAGTATTTCATCCACAATCGATATGCCTAATGTTAGTGATACAATTAGAACTACTACTACAAATACAAATGGTGGATTTTCAATTAAAACAATGTGGATAACAAATTCTCCGTTATTTGGAAAAGATGGTGATGAAAAAACATTTTACATAGCTGTTTATCATAAAGATTATGGAATGTTCTTTGATGAAAAACAATATTCTGTTTTTTCTGATTCATCCCAAAATATTTCCTTTATCTGTGAATATGATGAGAAACTAAAAAATAATTATTCAATCAATATTAATTTATTTGATTATTCAAATAATAATAATAAAATAGAGTTAGAAGAAGTTAACCCAAAAGTTGTAATAAAATATAAACTTATAACTTCATCAAACAAAGAATCTGATGTTGGAGAAATAACTCAAATCTTTGAAGAACTTCCTAAAACAAATAATGGTGAAATTAAAAACACCTATTCCTTTATTGATGATAAATATTATTTTGATAGTGATCAAAATAAATTTACAAATGAATTAGTATATCCTGTGGGTAAAATTTATTTTTATGACAAAGGAGAAGAAGGGAATAAAACATTTAGAATGAGCAATGAGAAAGGTTTTGATTTATCTCAAAGTGGAGTTGATTTTGCAATAACAGAAAACAGCAATATTTTATCTAAAGATATATATGTTGATCGTTTAAATAGAGATTATAGACTAAAAATGAATCTAAATTATCCACAAAACTCAGACAACGATGGCACAGAAGCAAGCCCAACTTTAGAACAATTCTCACCTAAAACTACAATAAAAGTATATTTTGATGGTTACAATAATATAAATAACTCAATAGATTCCCCTGATTCAATAATTAGTAAAGATGAATTATATAAGACATTTACATACAGTGTAGATGAAGTTCCAAATGATGGATATTACACCTTTAATGTAGATAGACAATTTGATAAAGATAACAATGAAATATTTGCATCAATATCTTATCAAGTTGAAGATGATACAAATAACATTGAATATATTCAAACAGATATAGATAATAATTTAATTGATGATGAAAATGAAATTGATAAAACACTTACGAATTATTACAAAGATAATTATTCAACAAGCGTTGATACATATTTAGATAAAGTAAAATTAGATTATACATTAGAATTTAACATAGAAAACTTTGAAACTGGAAATAAAGTAAATTTATCAACAAATGAAGATGATTCTAGTTTTAATGCTAAGATAAAACTATTTATACTAGCCTATGATGGAACATCTAAAGCCTTATCCGAATTAGATTTTTCAAACGCCAAAATAAAAAACCCTGATGAAAGATTAAACACAAACACCATTTCATTTGAATGGGATAAATATAATAGTGAGGGAGAAATCCAATATCCTGCCATTAAGTATTTCCTCTTTGATGAAGTTGATCCTAATTATTGTCAAATAACAAGTGAAGACAATATTACATATACACATATAAAAACTCAACAAAATGCAATTGATAGTGTAAATCCAATTAGCTTTACAAAAGGTGTAATAGACAAAAGCATAGATGTTGATGTAGAAAAACTATGTGAAGATTATACCCTTAATTTTAGACTTAATGATATTGAAGACAAAAATGCTGATGTCAGTTTTTCATCATTCAATCCAAAAGTTAAATTAAATATATATAAAGCTGAAATTAATAATAATAACTTAGTAGAGTCCAAATATTATAAACAAGCAAAAACTGATGGAATATATAACTTTAAATGGGGAAAATACGGAGATAATTTAGATTTAATTGATTTACCAAATACTGTAAATGAATCAAAAGTAAACCCAATTGTAAAATACTATTTCTACAATACAAATGAAGACTCTTATCAAATGCTACAAAGTGAAACTACTGAGTCTCCTATTGTGGTAACAGATATAAATAATGCACCTAGTACCTCATTTATAAATGGAGAAACTTCAAAAGATATAGATGTTTATTTAAGATTAAAAAAGATTAAATACAATTTAACTTTTAAATTAGTTAATATCGCAACCGATGATGAAATCTCTATTTCAAATTTTAATCCTATTGTAAAAATTTATTATAACAATGGTAAAAAAGATGTAGTTGATACATTTAATAATATTCCTATGAACAATCAATATCAAATTGAAGTTGAAAGAGAAGATACTTTATCAACACCAATAAAGATTGATATGCAAGATAAAAGAAGTGAAGTTAGATATAGATTATGTAGTAAAGATCCCAATAATGAGATAGCAGATCTTCGATACACAGTAGGAGAGAGTGAAAGTGAAAGATATCAAGAACAATATACTTTAACCAAAGTAAAGGATAATGAACTCAAACTTTATCTAAAAGATTATCAATATCCCTCATCTATAAAGATTGAAGGAAGATTTATTGAATTTGATGATGAACAAGATAACAATCACACACTATGGCTAATTCCTAAAATAAACACATCATTTAATGAAGAGGAAAAAATAAAATTACGATATCCAACACAACAAAATTTTAAAAATGCAACAGATTCATATGATCCTAGCAATATAGAAAATGGGTACTTTAGTACAACTTACTCTCAAACTAGAATTGCAACATTTGATGAGTATTCTTCATCTTCAAAATATTTAGAACAACAATTTAAAATAATAGTAAATAAAATACAAAATGAAAGTAATCCACAACTAGATGAAACCGATTATATGAGTATTTTTAACATTAAAAACAATTCTAACAATTCTGAATATGTCTATGTTGATAATTCAAGAACATATAATAAGTAATAAAAAGGGATAAATATATGAAAATAAAAAAGTTTTGCTACACATCCCTAGTATTAGCATTAATCTCAATAGAAAGTTTATTTGCCCTAACGCATGAACAATTATCATATAAGATTATGCTAAATAATCCTAATCTTCAAAATAGCAAAAAAGATATAGAATTAGCTACACTAGATTTAAAAGATTCAAAAGCTGCATATCAGCCACAAATTGAATTATTAACAAGTGCAACATATATGTTTAATCCTCCTATAGGTAAAATAGTTGTAACACCAGAGGATTATATAAATGGTGAAACAGGAACTTCGGGGAGTTTATCGTCTTTATCTACCATTGGACTTGATGGACCTGTAACAGTTTATCAAGGTATGGAAGATACTTATTACGATTTTAATATTAAAATAACTCAACCGCTTTATACTTGGGATAAAATAAATACAAGTGTTGATTTATATAATAAAGTCGTTTCAATTAAAAGTATAAAATCTAATTCACTATATAAAAAATTGCTAAGTGAACTAGAAGCAAGAGAAGCTTCAATTTATTATTTAAAACAAATGAGAGAAAACTTAATAAATCAAAAAGAAATTGCAAATAAATTAGTTGAAGTTGTTGAAGAAGCTTATAACAATAATATGGTTATAGAGCAAGAAGTTTTAGAGGCTAAAATAAAGACAAAAAAAATTAATATCGCTATAAAACAATTAGAAAAAGAAGAGAATACTCAAATCTCACAAATAATAAAACTTACAAATGATGATATAATCGATGTTGATGACATTGAATATGTAGTAGATGAGAAAAAAATTGAATCTCTTTTTTCTCAAACCAAAAAAGAAATATTAAAAAAAGCAACATCCTCATCTAGTGATACGCTTCAAATGCTTTCTTTATTAAAATCTATTAAAAATGACCAATTAAAAATTGCAAATAACAGTATTTACTATAAACCTGATTTAGCTCTACAAGTTGAAACAAATTACAGTGGATATAGATTGCCTATAATAGAAAAAGGTTATTACACAAAAGACCAAGCAGGCTTAAATTTCACAATAGCAATAAAAACAACTCTATGGGATGGAGGTAAAAAAATAAATGATATTGCTCGAAAAAAAATTGAGAGAGAAAAATCTCAATATAATTTAGATAATGCAAAAAATGAAATTGCACAAAATGTAAGTGAAAATTTATATACTATGCAACTTACAACAGCAAATATCGAATATCAAGAACTAAATTCTCAAATAATTAATAAAAAAATAGTCAATTTAGTACAAGAATATAAACAAGGATTTAATGATATATCATCTATTTTAAAAAAACAATTAGAGTTAAAAGCAAGTGAAATTGAAACTTACAAACAAAAAATAGAAAGAGCGAAATCTTATTATACAATAATGTACTTAATAAGTTAAAATAATATACAACAATTTTGCTAGTAAGTTCTATCTTACTAGCATTTTTATTATTTTTTCTTTAAATAAAAGATGTTATAATTTCTAAACAAAGAACATAAGATAGGAAAAAATAGTGAAAAAAACAGCAGGAATAATTGGGGGAATGGGTCCTCAGGCAACAATAGATTTATTTCAAAAAATAGTAACACATACGCAATCAGATTCTGATAATAATCATATCCACATATTAATTGATAATAACACAAATATCCCAGATAGAACAAAATCTATTTTAAACAATAGCAAATTACCTTTAAAATATATGCAAGACTCTGCAATGAAATTAGAATCTATAGGTGCTGATTTTTTAGCTATGCCTTGCAATACTGCTCATTTTTTCTATAGCGAATTATCAAATAGTGTTAACATTCCAATAATTAATATGATAGAAGAAACTGCTAAATACCTAAAGAAAAGAAATGAGACAAAATTATTATTATTAGCAACAACAGGAACTATAAAAACTCAAATATATCAAAATATTTTCTCAACTTTTGATCTTAAAATAGTAACTCCAGATGAAATATTTCAAAAAGAAATAATGTCGGCTATTTATGATTTTGTAAAAAAAGGCATCCCTTATTCAAAAATAAATATTTTTAAAGAATATTTAAATACACATCTTCAATCAGATATTGATAATATTATTTTAGGGTGCACAGAACTTCCGATATTATTTTATGAAAATAAATTTAATTACAAAGTTGTTGATCCAACTCTAGTCTTAGCAAAAACAATAATAATTAAAGCAGGATATGAAATTAAAGATTAATTTTGAGCTTTAAAATAATTATCTCTAGCTTTTTCAAGTTCTCTTTTAATAAAATTTTTGGCTTCTATTGATTTAGGAGCCATTGGGTTTACATTTACAAAACCGTGATACACTCCTTTATAAACTTTAAAAGTATTTTTTACATTAAACTTATCTAAATTATCAAAAAATATTTTTGTTTCATCAAAAAACGGATCTAAATCACCGATATATGAACTTGTTGGAGGCAAATTAGAAAAATCATTACATCTACTAGGAGCTGCATAAATTGGAATTTCTTTTAATCCTTTTAGATATAAATCCCAAGCAAATTTATTTTGAGCTTCATTCCAAATAGGTCCATCATGATTTTTCATTGAATCTGTATTCATTCTATCATCAAGCATTGGTGAAATTGGAAATTGATAAGCAATAGATACTTGATTTAAATCACGAGATAAAAGCGATAAACTAATTGTTAAATTACCACCTGCACTTTTACCCATTGCAAATATTTGATCATTTCTAAAACCATATTTATCAGAATTTTCTTTCATCCAAAGTAAAGTTTGATAACAATCATTAAGTGCCTCAGGATAAGGGTTGTCTATACTTCGACAATAATCTGGTGCAACAACAACACAATCAATTGAATTTAAAATATGTTTAATTTCAGAGTGACTATTTTCTGGATAATTTAATACAAAACCACCTCCATGAAGATATATAATTCCTGGACAATTATGATTATGATTCTTTCTCATATAAATTCTAACTCTAATTTTTTTATTAAAATCTTTATCTTTTATAAAAATTTGTTTAGAAATGAATTTTTTTAAAGGTTTATTAATTAATCTTGAATTTATTCTATTTATTCTTTTATATCTTTTTAAAGTAGGATTAAGAATAACTTTCGAAAGTCTTAATCCAATTCTATAATCTTTATCAATTTTTTCTTTTTCAATTTTCATAATATCAACTTACCACAAAAACACCATAAAAAATATATATATAATTTATGCTTCAAAAACCTTTATTCGTTTAATTCTAAAAACCAAATATATTAAAGATGCAATTAGGTATACAAGAGCAACAGCTAATGCAACATAATAATATATCATATTATTTAATGTAGCTGCCATAGCAGGTAAATTTGCACAAAGAATTAAAGGAATCATCAGAGGAAAAACAATTGCAGAAGCATACATATAATCTGTTGCTACTTCAGAATCCATCTTTGGTTCAACAATCCTCAGCAAAGCAAGCCCTGTTGGTAATGTACCTGTTGCACAACCAAATAATAATAGCATTCTTTTAAACCAATTATTTGAAAAAACTCTCTTACAATATCTAGGAAGCAATTTAGTTGCAATAAAAACACCTAAAACAATCATTAATAAAATTTCAAATATATAATTACTAATTGCAGTAAGTGAAATTGCACCTAAAGAGGCTGCAATTGTTAAATCTATACTAATTCCACTCAATCTATTACACATTGAATTTTCAATTGATTTTCCAATTCCGACAAATTTTACATATTTTCTAACCAAAATAGCAATAATTGAAGAAAAAATGAAATTTAAGCCCCAAAGACTATCCCCAAACTGTATTCCTAGAGGACCTAAAAATGATAAAAGATATGTTAAAAGAGTTAAAACTAATAAACTAATTAAATATGTAGCAAGAACAAGGGCAAAGTGGAAAGTTAATGAATCTAAATTAAAATATTCAATTAACCCATCATGTTTTTTTCGATCTACATCTTCTTTTAAAATAGGATTTTCAACATAACCTTTTGAAATTCCCCAATTAACTATAATAACACCACCAATTGCTCCAACTAAAAAACCAGCTGCAGCAATAGTTAACGCTACTGAAGAGGCTCCTTCAAAACCCATAGGAATCCAAGCATTAGAAATTGAATAAGCTTGACCAGGTCCTAATTCAAAGCCTAAAGTCAACAAAAATCCGAAAGCAGGGAATAAATCTGGAGATATACTAACCATTAAAATAAGAGTTAATAACAATCCAAAGAAAGTTTGCAAACCATATTGATTAATAGTTGTAAAAACATTTGCAAATATATTACCATTTTTTTTATTTTCAAAATCTCCATCTTTAGTTCTTAGCATCATAGCAATAAATGAAATATTTAGCATATGATAAACTAAATCACCCAAAAATTTTTGTTCAATACCAAAAATAGGAGCAATAAAATTATAAAATAACAATAAAATAAACCCCGCAATAATTGGCGCTGGTATTAAAAACCTACTTAAAATAGATATCTTATGTCGAAAAAAAGCTCCAAAAATCAAAGCTACTGAAATGATTCCTAAATGAACCATTATACTATAATCAAGCATTATAAGCCTCCCATTTTTGGACATATTTTAGAGAATTTAAATCAGGTTGCAATCGAAAACTATATAAATTACCTTCAAAATAAAATTCAATTGATTGTTTTACTGATAAAATCATACTCTCAATTTTATCAAATTCAAAAACCATAATATCATTATTAGATAAATTAAATTCTATTCTATCATCAAATATAATTGATTTATAATTTTTTGAAATAATTTCAAAATGTTTATCAACACCTTTTTTAAAGAAATCACCATTATCACTTTTAAAATTTATTTCATTATTTTTTATAAATTCTTGCTGAAATTGATTCCAATTTGCAAGAGTTTTAAACCCAAATGCTTTTTTCTCAAAAAATAATTGCTCTGATAGTTCATCTTCTGTATTACATGAAGAACAATATACTTTATGTTTTTTCCCATAAATAGTTTGAATACTATTACATTTGGGACAGACATATAACAACCTTTGAATACCATGAGCCCTATTATTACAAACAAAAGGCCTATTTGCATTTTCTTGCCATAGTTGATGATTAAAGTACAAATTTTCTTTTGTAATTTTTTTTAATTCATCTAATTTTATAGTTTTTAAATCTTCAATACTTAGTACTTTTTTTAAACGAATGATAAGAAGACCTCTTCTTTTTTCATCTGCCCATCTAGGATGCAAATCATAAGCACCTTCTAACGAAACAAAATATACAGGGACCTTAAAGATACGCAGCATTTTTGCAGTTGCTTTGTGATTCATATCATAACTATTACCATCCCAAGTTCTTGTACCTTCTGGGAATAAACCAACAATAGAGCCTTCATTTAATGTATTTTTAATAGTCTTTATTGTAGTTAAATCACTTCTACCTTGTTGTTTAGGAATGCATGTTGCTAAGTTTTTGACAACATATCCCACAAATTTAGTTTTAAATAAATATGCACCAGCAACCCAACGTACATGAGGTTTTATAGCTGCAGATATAAACATAGAATCAAGTGCATGACTATGATTGCCTACAATAATTGCAGGCCCCTTTATTTTATCTAATAAGCCATTATCTTCTTTAATTATTTTCACCCTAGGGTTTAAATAAAAGAATTTATATAATGGTTTTGCAAAATATTTTATAAATATTGGTTTCTTTTTTGACATCTATCATAGGATAAGTGATAATTAGCAATTTATAAACAAATTTTTTTAAAATATACTAAAAAAAAGTTTTTTATACTCAAATTCACATAATATATAAACAATTTTAACAAAAAATATAATAAAATTATATTATTTTAAATTACTTATTGAATTTAAAGTATAATCTATTTCATCAAAACTTGTAAAAGCACTTGGGCTCAATCTAAGAGTTCCTAATGGATAAGTTTTCATAGCTTTATGAGCTAATGGTGCACAATGTAAACCAACTCTTAATTCAATACCTAATTCATTTAATTTATCAGCAACAATAGAGGGATCATTATCAATAATATTAAATGAAATAGCACTTGTTCTTTTATCAATATTTTTACATCCATATAACTCAACATTTTTAATATTTGAAAGCCCTTCTACAAGTTGAGATATTCTATTTTTATAATTTGTTTTTAATTCGTTCTTATTTTCAAAAAAATACTTTAAAGCAGCGTTTAAAGCAGCAATTCCAACCATATTTTGTGTTCCAGCTTCTAAAAAATCTGGTAGAATATTAGGCATTTTTAAAAGATCACTTTTTGATCCAGTACCACCCGAAATTAATGGTTTTAAATTCAATAAGAAATTTTTATTATTTGAAACAATTCCACCAGTTCCCATTATCCCCATTAAACCTTTATGAGATGTAAAAGCAATAGCAGTTATTCCATCAATATCTAAATCAACAAAAGGTGTGCTTTGTGCACTATCAACGAATAACATCAAATTATTCTCTTTTGCAAACTGTTTTGCATCATTAATAGGTTGAACAAGTCCAAAAACGTTTGAAGCCATATTAAATATAATAGCTTTTGTTTTTTTGTTAATTAATTGTTTTGCATTTGTAAAATCTGTAAACCCATCTTTTGTATTAGATAATACACTATATTGTATATTATTCATCTCAAGAGCTCTAACAACGGCATTATGTTCAAAAGGTGTAATAATAACATGATCTTTTTCATTTAGAGATCCATAAATTAGTTGATTAATTGAATGAGTTATTCCACTTGTGAAAATAACATTTTTTAAATCATTAGTGTTAAATAATTTGCTAAGTAACTCTCTTGTTTCAATTTGTAGCATAGAAGAATCTAAAGCACTATCATAAACCCCTCTTGCTGGGTTTGAAGAACAATTAATTAAATAATCATTCACGGCAGTTATAACACAATTTGGTTTAGGATAACTTGTTGCGCTATTATCTAAATATATTTGATGTTTTTTATACATAAATAAATAATATCATTAAAATTTTAAAAAATCCATTGCTTTTTATAAAATATAATGATTATAATCATCATTATATTATGATTTACTAAATGGAGCTTATATGAAAAAAGAAAATTCAAAAATTATTTTAACTGGAGCAATTATTGGTATTGCTGCAGTAATACTTGTTGCTTTAGGGAATCCCAAAAATATGGGATTTTGTATTGCTTGTTTTATAAGAGATATCACTGGAAGTTTAAAACTACACAATGTTGAAAAACTACAATATGCAAGACCTGAAATATTTGCAATTCTTCTAGGCTCTTTTATAATTGCAAAAATAAAAAAAGAGTATAAATCAACAGGTGGATCTTCTCCAATAATAAGATTTGTCTTAGGATTTTTTATAATGATTGGAGCTTTAGTATTTTTAGGATGTCCTCTGAGAATGGTCCTTAGATTAGGAGGCGGTGATGGAAAAGCTATATTTGCATTATTTGGCTTTATTGCAGGAATATATAGTGGTTCAAAATTTTTAGGACAAGGATTTTCTCTCGGTAGAACTTATAAAATAGAAAAAAATAATGGCTATATTTTTATATCAATAATTTCTTTTTTGACAATATTAAGTGCGTTAGGAGTGATTGGTAACTTAGATAAAACAACCCATGCTCCCTTTATTGCAAGTTTTACATTTGCAATAATAGTTGGAATTATGGCCCAAAGAACACGTTTTTGCATGGTTGGAGGATATAGAGATATCTTCTTATTCAAAGATTTTAAATTATTCTATGGATCTCTTTCACTATTAATTGTAGTTTTAATTGGCAATATTATTACCAACAACTTTTCCTTTTCTATTACAATGACAAATGCGATTTGGTTTTTCTTATCAATGGGATTAGTTGGTTTTGCGGCTGCTTTAGCTGGAGGTTGCCCTCTTAGACAATTAATATTAGCAGGGGAAGGTAATAGCGATAGTATTATTACTATTATTGGAATGATTTTTGGAGCTGCTATTTCCCACAATTTTGCAATTGCATCATCTCCAACTACAGTAAATACAAATGGAAAAATCGCCGTAATAATTGGTTTATTAATTATATCAGCTATTGCATTAATAATTACAAAACAAAAAAAAGAAGAATTAAAAAAATTAGGATTATAGGAGAAATTTATGGATATTAAAAAAATCGACGCTAGAGGCCAAAGTTGCCCAATTCCAGTTGTTTTAGCCAAAAAGGCTATTGATAAAAACCCTAAAAAGCTTGAAATAATAGTAGATAATGTAGCTGCTAAAGAAAATGTTACTCGCTTTGCTAAAACAATGGGATACAATGTTAATATCGAAGAAAATGATATTGATGATATTATATTAAAAATAGAGAAATAAAATGAATGAAATTGTATTAACATTTAATACTCAACTTGATGCTGTTATTGCAAAGAAATTTTGTAAAAAAGAAAATATAGAATGTAAATTAGCTCCTGTACCAAGATGCCTATCTTCATCTTGTGGAACGTGTGCATTTATAAAAGCATCAAATATTGATACTTTATCATTCCTAAATTTTGAAGAAATGTATCTAACTGAAAATGGAGTTTATAAAAAAATATGAGCAATATTAAATTAACCTCAATGGTAAAAACCAGTGGTTGTGCAGCAAAACTTCCACCTAAAAAATTAGAAGAAATACTTAGAACTTTGCCAAGCTATAAATCCCCTCAATTATTAGATGATTTTAGCAAAAACGAAGATGCATTAGTATATGATTTAGGAGAGTCAAAAGTAATGGCTCAAAGTGTGGATTTTTTTCCACCTATGGTAGATGATCCATATACTTTTGGACAAGTTGCTGCTGCTAATGCTATATCAGATATTTATGCAATGAATTGTGAACCTAATATTGCATTAAATTTACTTTGTTTTCCAGCTTGCTTAGAAGATGAAGTTATGAAACAAATCCTAAAAGGTGGATTTGATAAAGCTATAGAAGCAAACTGCATAATAGCAGGGGGACATACTATAAGTGATGCAACTCCAAAATATGGATTATGTGTAACCGGCTTTGGAAAAAAAGAATCTTTATGGAAAAATCATGGTGCAAAAATTGGAGATACTCTTGTCTTAACAAAGAAAATTGGTGTTGGTGTAATAAATACAGCTACAAAAGCAGATTTAATTTCAGATGATTTAAGAGAAGAAGGAATTAAATCTATGATTACTTTAAATAAAAAAGCTAGAGATGCAGCAGCAAAATATAATATATCTTGTGCAACTGATGTTACAGGTTTTTCTCTTATTGGCCATTCAATTGAAATGGTTAATAAAGAAAATTATTCTATAGAAATTGATTCTAAAAAAGTTCCTTTTTTTAATGGAGTTATAGATTTAGCAAAATTTGGGCTATTACCTGAAGGGATGTATCACAATAGAGATTTCAGTAATAATAAAGTAACTTATAAAAACAATATTCCTATAGAAGTTGTTGATTTATTACATGATCCGCAAACTTCAGGAGGACTATTACTGTCTTTAAAAGAAGATGATGCTACTAAACTAGTAAATGAATTAGATGATGCTTGGATTATTGGAAAAGTTATTAAAAAAGAAAAAACTCCTTTAGTAATAGTTTAATATATTAAAATTAAAACAATTGTCTTTATACAGCCTTTTAATGGGCTGTATTTTTATTGACAATACCTTATTGATAACAAATAATTGATTAATATAGGAGAAAACAAAATGAGAATAGATAAAGATGAAATGTTTAATAAATTTATTGATATATTATTATCAAGAGGGCTTTGTGAAAAAGATTCAAAAGAAGCTGCTCAAAATTTTGTTGAAAGCAGTTTAGATGGAATGTATTCTCATGGCGTAAATAGATTTCCTAGAGTTATTGATTATATTGATAAGGGCATTATTAAGGTTGATAACAAAGAATTTGTTGAACAAGAACTTGGTGCATTAGAAATAATTAATGGAAATTTAGCAATGGGTAATTTAGTTGCTAAACATTCAATGGATAGAGCAATAAAACTTGCAAAAAAACATGGTATTGGAGCTGTTGCAATAAGAAATACAAACCATTGGATGCGAGCTGGTGCATATGGATGGCAAGCTGCAAATGCAAATTGTGCTAGCATATGTTGGACTAATACAATATCTAACATGCCTGCATGGGGAGGAATTGAGGCTTTAATTGGCAACAACCCCATTGTTTTTTCAATTCCAAGAGAAAACAAAGAACACATTGTAGTTGATATGGCAATGTCACAATTCTCTTATGGAAAAATAGAGCAAATGAGCTTAGAAAATAAAGATTTACCAGTCTATGGCGGTTATGATACTAAAGGTAATTTAACAAAAAATCCAAATGAAATAGAAAAAACACAAAGACCTTTGCCTATTGGATATTGGAAAGGCTCTGCTCTATCTATAGCTCTAGATTTATTTGCCTCATTGATAGCTGGAGGGCTTACATCTCCTTTGATTAAAGAAAAATGCAACATTGAGTATTCAATTTGCCAAATGATGATTGTAATAGATTCAACTCGATTAAATCATTTGCAAAGAGGAAATACAAATATAGAAGAAACAATAAAACAAATCAAAAAAGCTAGAAGAATTGATTCCAACACTGAAATAAGATACCCTGGAGAAAGAGAGTATAAAACAAGATTAGAAAACAAAAAACTTGGTATTCCGGTTAACCAAAAAATTTGGGATTCAATATTAAAATTATAATTTACAAAGGATAAAATCATGAAAACAATTTATTTAGCTGGAGGCTGTTTTTGGGGAACAGAGTATTTTTTTTCACTTATTGATGGAATTCTTGAAACTAAAGCGGGTTACGCAAATGGAATAATAGAAAATCCCTCTTATGAACAAGTATGCTCTCAAAAGTATAAATTTGTGGAGTCTGTTCAAATTAATTTTGATGAAAATAAAATATCACTTAAGAAGATTTTAAATAAGTTTTTCCTTACCATTAATCCTACTTCATTAAATAAACAAGGAGGAGATATAGGGCTTCAATATAGAACTGGAATATATTATGAAGATAAAGAATCAATGATAATAGCTAATAATGAAATTGAAAAATTACAAACAAAATATTCAAATCCTATACAAATAGAATTATTACCACTTATTAATTTTTATCCCGCTGAAGAATATCATCAAAAATACTTAAATAAAAACCCCAATGGATATTGTCATATACCTTTAAGCCTTTTTAAAGAAGCTAATAAATAAAATAAATATTACTTTTTTACTTTATTTATACATAATATGCTGTATAATTAAACAATAAAAATACAGGCAACAAATAAATATATGGGAAAAACAAAAAGATTAACTATAATATTCTACATTATAATATTTCTATTTAACAATTTTTTATTATATGCAAATAATAATGATCAATTAACTAGCTCATATATTGAGAATAAAATTATTAAAGTAGCTTGTGTTGATAAATCTGGATATATTAAAAAGAATTCCCCAAGTACATACAATGGCTATCTTGTTGATTATTTAAACAAATTAGGCGAAATTCATAATTTAAATTTTAAATATATTCTTTTTTCTTCTAATGAAGAATGTTTAAATGCTATAAGAAATAATGATGTAGACATTTCTTGCTTGCAGTACAAAAAATCTAATATAATAAATGAGTTTTCATTTAGTGACACTGCAATTATTAGTTTAAACACAAATTTATACACTTTAGCTAATAACAATAAATATTATTATGGAGACTTAGAAAATTTTAATAATATGAAAATTGGAATTAGAAATGATTTACCAACATTAGATTTATTTTATCAATATACGATTGAAAATAACATTTCTTTTACACTAAAAAATTATAATACAGAAGAAGATTTACAAAAAGCATTATTGAATAACGAAGTTGATTCTATTGTTACAAACTATTCTCTTTTTTCTGATATTGAATTAAAAAAAATTGATCAAATTAGCACAAATAAAACATATATAATATCAAAAAAAGAAAATCCTGTTATGAATGAAATTAATAAATCTTTAAACTGGATATATAATTCAAACCCAAATATGTTTAGGCATCTAAGTAATAAACACTCAAATAGCTTAAAAAGCTATACTGAATTTACAAAAGAAGAAGCACAATATATAAAAGAGAGCAAAACCTTAAAGGTGGGATTACTGCCAGATACATATATTCAAAGCAGATATAATAATAAAAAAAATCAATTTGAAGGTGTAATAGTTGAATATATGAAAGAATTGTCAAAAATTTCTAATTTAAAATTCAAATATATCCAAATACCCTTTGGCTTAAAAATTCAAGATGCAATTGATCAAGGAATATGTGATATAAGTCCTTATCTTAATAGAAATGAAGAAACTCTAAATGATAATAATATTACATCATCTATAACTTATATTAATATGCGCCAATTAATAGCAATTAATAAAGATAATCCTAAATCAATTGATGATATTAAAACAATATCTGCTCCTGCGAATTATCAAGGATTACTAAATCATATATACAACGAATATAATTCTTGGGAAATTATAAAAACAAATGCAAATAAAATATTAGATCCATTATTAGCCCAAGTAGTTGATGTTGCAATTGGAAATGAATATGAACTTAAATATTTAATGCAAAAACCTAAATACTCTAATTTACTCTTAACTGAAACATTTCTTACTGATATAGAACTTTCTATTGGTATTAGTAGTAAAAATGATTCAAGACTCTTATCTATCATAAACAAATCAATTAGTAATATAAATTATAATACAATTGAGTCTATAAAACTTAAAGGGTTGTTAACAAACTATCAATATACTTTCTTTGATTCATATTTCGCAAATAGTAATTTCTTTAATTTAATAATTTTGTTACTTTTTACAATTATCATATGTTTAATTCTATTTGTAAAATATCAGAGAAATATAAACTTCAAAAATAAACAAAAAGAAATTGAATTAAATATTAGTAATAAAAAATATGAAAAAGCCGATAAAGCAAAAACAGAATTTCTAGCATCAATGTCTCATGATTTAAGAACCCCTATGAATGCAATTATAGGTCTTACTGAATTATCAAAAAACAACATCAATAATAAAGAACAATTAAAACAATATATAAATAAAATAGATATTTCTTCAAAATACTTATTAGGTTTAATTAATGATATTTTAGATATATCAGCAATTGAAGATGGCAAATTATCAATAGCACAAGCTCCTTTAGATTTAAAAAGTTTAATTCAAGAATTAACAGCTATGTACTGCGTTAATGCACAACAAAAAGATATAAAATTTTATGTTCACCTTGATAAAATATATAATGAGAATTTAATTGGGGATTATCTTAGGATTAAACAAATAATAACAAATTTATTGAGTAACGCATTTAAATTTACACCAGAAAAAGGAACAATTGAATTAAAAATATCTGAAATATCAAATGCTAAAGATGTAACTATTTTAAATATAAGTGTAAAAGATACAGGAATAGGAATTCCAAAAAATTTACAAAATAAGATTTTTAAAAAATTCATTCAAGTTGATACAAAAGCAATTAATGAAACGAAAGGAAGTGGGCTTGGATTATCTATAGTTAGCAATCTCGTTAATCTAATGAATGGAAACATATCATTAGAAAGTTATGAAAATGAAGGTTCCACTTTTTCTATTAAATTACCACTTAAAATTGATTCATCAATAAAAAGACCAAAATTAGATGATATAAATAATATAGAAAATAAAATTCTCATTCTTGATGAAGATATAAAATCAAATCTCTATATAAAGGCTCTACTTCGATCAATTAATGTTATTAATGATTATTCTATTAATTTATCACAAGCTATTAAACTAACAAAAAAGGCTGAAGAAAACAACAATCCTTACAATATTATATTCATAGATAAAGATAAGTTTGATATAAACGATTCTTTTTTAAACTCTGAATTATACAAATACTATACTCAAAAACATAAACATATAATTATTGAAGGCTATGATATCTCTTATTTAAAAAATTCAATTCAAAAATATAATATAGATTTTTATTTAGAAAAACCAATATTTTTGTCTTCCCTTACATATTTAATAAATAATTTAACAAATTTAAAACTACAGCAACCTAAAGAAGAAGACATATCAAATACTTTAAAAGGACTCAATGTTTTGCTAATTGAAGATAATAAAATAAATCAATTAGTAGGTAGAAAAATAATTGAAAATTTTGGATGTACAGTTACAATTGCTGAAAATGGATTAAATGGTTTTGAAACATTTATAATTAATGATGGTAATAATTTTGATATTATTTTAATGGATATTCGAATGCCAATTATGGATGGTTTTGAATCTGCAAAAAAAATTAGAAATTCCTTAACAAGGAATGGCAAAACTATAAAAATATATGCAATGACAGCTAATGTTACAAAAGAGGATATTGAAAAATGTTTAGACTTTGGGATGAATGGACACATCCCAAAACCAATTGAAAATAAAAAATTATATACTTTATTAAAGCAAGAATGGTTAATAAAATATAATAAGAAATGATTTAAAGCTCATCATCTACAGACTCTTTTACTTGATAAATCAAATCAATTACTGATCCATCTCTGTAAGTTACAATACCAACAACTTTATCACTATATTCAATATCTTGACCTTTCCCCACAAGGGTTAATGCCTTATCTCTCAAAGATTCAATAGATGTTATATTAATTGATGACTTTTTCAATTTTTCAATTAAATCAATTCTATTTGGATTAACTGCAACCCCTTGATCTGTAATGACTATATCTACAGTTTTTCCAGGTGTAACTATGGTATTAACTTTATCAACTATACTCGCTATCCGACCTCGTGTTAAAGGACAAACTATTATTGATAAAGAAGCTCCGGCTGAAGTATCTTGATGTCCTCCAATAGCACCTCTAATCATACCATCTGACCCTGTTAAAACATTTACATTAAAGTTAACATCTACTTCTAAAGCTGATAATATTACTAAATCTAATTGATTTACAGCTGAGCCTGGATTATTTGGACTAGCATAATAATAAGCAGAAACTTGTTGATGAAATCGATTATTTTTTAAACTTTTTGCAGCTTCTAAATCAAAAGACTGAACATCTAAAATTTTCTTTATTAACCCTTCTTCATGCAAATTTACAATAGCTTTTGTAATCCCACCTAAAGCAAAATTTGCCTTTATTCCTTTTTTTATCATTTTTTCTTTTAAAAATCTTGCACTAGCTAAAGATGCTCCACCACTTCCCATTTGCAAAGAAAAACCATCTTTTAAAACTCCACTAGCTTCAATTATTTCAGCTGTGGTTTCAGCAATTAACAACTCTTTAGGATTTTTTGTAAACCTAGTTGCTCCACTCATGATTCCATTAGGATTTCCAATGGAATCAACTTTTACAACATAATCAACATTACTTTGATAAATACCTGCAGGTAAATTTGGGAAAGGAACTAAATTATCTGTTAAAATAATTACACAATTTGCATATTGAGCATCAGTTTTAGCATAACCTAAAGATCCACAAATAATGCCATTATCATGATCTCTTGAATAACCATTTGCATTACCAAATGAATCACAAGAAGGAGCTCCTAAAAAGGCAACATCAATTTTAATATCTCCATTTTTAATTGCATAAGCACGACCTCCATGCGATCTAAAAACAACTGGGATATCTAACAATCCCTTTGAAACTGCTTTTGCTAATTCTCCACGTAGTCCACTAGTTTCTATTCTTGTAATTACACCATTTTTCACGTGTTGAATCAACGATGAATGAGTGCTCATTAAAGAGGAAGATGCAAGAGTTAAATTTTTGAATCCCATATTCGCAATAACATCCATAACTAAATTTAAAACATAATCACCGTCTCTAAAATGATGATGAAATGAAATTGTCATACCATCTGTTAATTTTGATTTAATTATAGCGTCTTTTATATCATATAGTACTTTCGATTCATATTCTTCTCTTTCTATACAAGACTTAGTATCTTTAAAAATTTTTTCATTTGTAAATAATGGATGCGAATTAGATAAATTACCAAATTTTGGTATATTATTTTTATCTTTTGACTTCATAAATTCCTCTTTAAATTAATCTTGAAGCTTTAGCTAAATCTATAATTCTTTGAGCTCTTAAAACTATAGGTCTATCTACCATTTTCCCATTAAGATTTATTACACCACTATTTTTTTCATTTGCCTCTTTTATTGCATCTATAACATCTATAGCATCGTCTATCTCATCTTGTGTGGGTTCATAAATATTTATAACAGGTTCAATCTGTCTAGGATTTATTATCGATTTGCCATCAAATCCTAATTTTTTAATAAATTTTACTTCATTTATAAAGCCTTCTTCATCATGCAAATTAGAAAAAACTGTATCTAAAGCATCGATTTTTGCAGCTCTTGCAGCATGAAGAATCATAGATCTAGCAAAAAATAATTCTTGAGCATCCTTATATCTTTTTGTTTTCATATCTGTTACATAATCTTCTGCACCTAAAGCTATAGCAACAAGTCTTTCTGAAGCAAAAGCTATATCTTTTGCATTTAAAACACCAAGAGCACTTTCAATAGCTGCCATCATTTTTGTACTACCTTTTTGAATATTAAATTCAGCCTCTGCTTTCTCAATTTCTTTTTCACAAATTAATACATCATCAACAGTCTCTGTTTTTGCTAATCTAATAACATCAATTTTTGATGCTACCATTGCCCTAATGTCCATCTTACCACAATCAGATCTAACATCATTTATTCTTACAACTAACTCTTTTTCACCATAATCAATTGCTCTTAATGCATTATAAACAAGATACCTTGCAGCATCTTTTTCACTCAAAGCAACAGAGTCTTCTAAATCAAACATTATACTATCACATTTATAAATATAGGCATCTTTGACCATACCAGGATTATTCCCTGGTACAAACATCATTGTTCTTCTAAGTCTATTACCCATTTTTTTTCTCCCATTTAAATTTTTGAGAGTCACAAGCTCTATAAAATGCACTTAAGGCTCTAGCTCTAATAACACAATCTAAAGCACCTTTATCAATTGCCGTAACTTTTGCAAAATTGATCCCAACTTCTTCTGCAGCTTCTTTTATTACTTTTTTTATCTGCTTGCCAAACTGTTTTTTAACAGGACTATCTAAATAAATTGAAAAATCTTCATTTTCACTTTTCTCAATTTTTATCAAAATATCACTTGATTCCAAAGTTCCTGCACTAGCAATCTTTTTTATTTCCAAAAGATCCCCCCCTAATAAACAAAAAAAGAATCTAGAAAGCTTTTAAAACTTCTAAATTCTCTAATTTGCAATTAATAAATAATTTTTACCACTAATTAAATTTACTTCTTCTAAACTTTTAATAAAAGCCTTAGAAAAACATCGTTTTATAAATAATAGCTTCATTTTTCCCCTCAAACATTTATAAAATTTTCATAATCAGTGCATCAATTATTGTAACATGAATATAATAATTGTAACTATTTTTTTAAATAATTTTAATTTTCTAATTTAATAGGGTTAATAGTAAAACATCTTTATACTAAGATTCCTTTTTTAAATATTTATATAATAAATTATATAGTTTTTCTGTATCAATAGGCTTTGCAAGATGATCATTCATTCCTGCTTCTAAAGATTTTTCTACATCATCTAAATAAGCATTAGCACTAAAAGCTATTATTGGAATTTCTTTATTAATTTTTCTAATTTTCTTTGTAGCTTCTAACCCGTCTAATACTGGCATTCTAATATCCATTAAAATTAGATCATATTTTGTTGCCATAACTTTATTCAAAGCCTCTTCACCATTATAGGCTACATCAACATCAATATTTTTTATCTCCAAGATTTTTTTTGTTATCTTTAAATTTATCTCAGTATCATCACATACTAAAATCTTTTTACCAATAAAAACAGAATCATCTTTTTGTGAGTTATTAATTGTATTTTTTATCTTATCTTTTACTATTTTATGATCAATTTCTATTGTAAAAGTTGTACCAACATCTAAAACACTTTCACATTTAATTGAACCATTCATTTGATCGACAAGTTTTTTGCAAATATTCAAGCCTAAGCCAGTACCACCTTCAACTTTACTTAAAGTATTATCTTCTTTTGTAAAAGGCTCAAATATTTGATTATTTACAAAATCTTCACTCATTCCAACGCCAGTATCTTTTATAATAGATTTTATTCTAACTACATCATCTTTTACTAATTTATAACTATTTTCCCAAGTAATAATGCCACCTTTAGGAGTGTATTTGATTGCATTATTCAATATATTTACATATATTTGAGATATTCGTTTCTCATCTGCTAATATATTATCAAAAAAATCTGAACATTTGTTTATAATCTCTATGCGTAAATTTTTCTCTTTTGCTTTATTATCAATTACAGTCAATATCCTTTTTACTATTTCACAAAAGTTCACAACTTTATAATTAAATATAAAATCATCATTTTGTAATTTTTGGCTATCTAATATATCATCTAATAAACTTAACAGATATGTAGCTGAATCATCTATATCTAAAAAATATGATTTTATATTTTCTTCTTTAGTCTCTTTCCTTCCAAAATCAGCTAATGCAATAACAGCACCTAAAGGTGTTCTCATATCATGACTCATTCTTGCTAAAAAAACACTTTTTGATTGGTTTGCTTCTATTGCAGTTTGCTCAGCAACCATTAAATCAGTATTTATCTGTTCTAGCTCTTTTCTTCTTCTATTACTTGCCATAAAATAAATTATAAAAAAGAAAATCACTAATAATAAAAATATACCTAAATATTCTAATCTATTTGAAAGAAAAATATCATATAAAGTCATAGAGTAAGTAATATTAGATAAATTATATTCAACAATTGAATCTAATTTTTCTTTTTTTACTTTTCTCAATGATTTATTAATTATTTTTGCTAAAATTGGATTATCATCTTGTACTAAAATATTAAGATCTGAGGAAAATATAGAAATAGGATATCTAATTAAATTGTTATATTTTTCTGCAGTACTTAAATAATTGAAGCTATAACTAGAATCTACTAAACAATCTACTTCACCATCAATAAGCATACCATATCTTTTTTCTATATCTTTTTCATATAAAACAATCCAATTAGGGTAATTTTCTTTAATAAAAGTATCTGATAAACACCCTTCTCTTGAAACAACTATTTTATGTGTCATATATTTTTTCAAAACAGTTATTGATTTTACAATTAATTCCATTGGAATTTTCATTATTGAATCACAATATATATATTCTTTATTGTTATCTACAGCTTTTAAACTATCTAATCCGATTGCAACTTCACACTCCTTATTTTTTACCATTTCTTGCAAAGTTTTTGATTTAGGAGTTAATAACATCTGCATATTTAGACCAGATTCTTCATTAATGGCTTTTATCATATCAGGAAAAATACCTATAATTTCGCCAGATTTAGAAATTGAAGAAAATACATTTTTATTCCTAATTGTTGATACTATTATTTCAGGATTTGATTTTATATAATTTAACTCATCTTTTGTAAATTCTGTTGTTATAGCTCTAGGATAATATTTATAATAAAGATCAGAATATTCTTTTAAGGAAGAACTTAAAAATTGAGATAAAGCCTCATTTATAACAAGAGATTCGCCTTTTCGAGTTATATAATATGTTGGAAAAGAATCTAATCTATCTAAAACAGATAATTTAGGAGTTAAACATTCTAAACAAAAAATAGCCAAATCTAGTTCATCATTAATTAATGCTTCTTGTATATTGTTAATATTATTATATGGTATAAAAATTGGATTATCCATTTTATTAGTTAATTGTTTAATTATTGAATCAACATTTTTACCTTTATCTATATATCCAATAGTTTTGTTTTGCATTGAATTATATTCTTGATATGAAAATGCTTTATAATATGAGCCTACCATAAAATCAACATGTCTAACCATTATATTATTGAATTCAAATTCTAAAGCTATATTTTCATCATACAAACAAGACATACACACATCAATTTGATTATTTCTCAAAGCATCTAAACACTCATCTTTAGTCTCATAAGCAACTATTTCAACTTTATTAGGTAAAAAACTTTCAAGTCCTTTAAAAAGTTCAGGTTCAAAGCCTGAAATACTACCATCATTATCAACTATAGCAGTATTTCCTTTATCCCAAACTCCAAATCTATATAAATTATTAACATTATCAGCACAAAAAGCTGAAAAAGTAGAGCTACTAATTAATAATAATAAAATAATATACTTAAAGAATTTTGTTTTCAAATGAAAATCTCCTATATTAATTATGAGCCATATTTTAGAATATTTCAAACATTTTCAAACAATAATCAATTTTTTTACTACTATTGATTGAATGTAAATGGTTTTCATAATATTAATAAGTTATTATAGATTAAAATGGTTATGAATAATTCTTATAAAATACAAATTGGATTGCCTTTAAAAAACAATAAATTAAAACAACTTAAATCATTTTTAAGTAAAAATGATTTAACATACGATAATAATATCTCTTATTCTGTTATTATTTTAGATAATTTTAATAAAATCATTGCTACAGGATCTATTGATGATAATATCATAAAATGTATTGCTATCGATAAAAATCATCGAAATGAGAATTTAACCTCAATAATATTGACACATATAATAAACGAAAGTATTAAAAGGAATTTAAGTAACTTATTTATTTTTTCAAAACTAGAAAATGAAAAAATATTCAATCAATTTGGATTCCATACTATTGAAAAAACCAATGAAATTGTATTAATGGAGACCAAAAAAAATGGTTTTTCCAACTATTTAAAAAAAATCAAGAAAGAATCTTCAAAATACCAATATAATAAGAATGATAAAATAGGTTGTATAATTGCAAATTGTAATCCTTTCACAAATGGACATCTTTACTTGATGCAAGAAGCAGCAAAAAATTGCAAACTTCTTCATTTATTTATTTTAGATAAAGATAATGATTTTTTCACTTTTGAGGAGAGATTTCTTTTAGTTAAAAAGGGGATAAAAGATATTGATAATATCATACTTCATAAAGCTAGCGATTATATTTTATCACCTCTTACTTTTCCCACTTATTTCTTAAAAGATAAAAAACAAACAACTAATATAAACTGTAAATTAGATATTAAGATATTTCTTAATAATATAGTTCCTCTTTTAAATATTAACTATCGATATGTAGGAACAGAACCTAATGATTTAGTAACAAATTCTTATAATCAAGAACTAATAAAAAATCTAAAAGACTCTTTAGTAAATTTAGTTATTATAGATAGAAAAAATATTAATGGTGATATTATTTCAGCTAGTAAAGTTAGAAAATTAATAGAAATTAATGATTTACCATCTATTAAAAAATATGTACCTATAAGTACTTATGAATTTATCAAATTAAAATTCTTTGATAATGCTTCTTCAAAAAAATGAATAAAATAGGTAAGTGCTAATAAATCAGCACAACCACCTGCACTTATATTTAAATCAATAAATTCTTTGTCTAATTGATAGATATAATCTAAATTTTCTATTTGATTTATATTTTCTCTTACTTTTTCTCTTACATTTTCAAAAACTTTTAAATTTGATCTTGATATAATATTAGTATCTTCAATTAATAATAATAAATTTAATAATGTAACAACTCCACTAAGATTAAGAGAAAATCCTTTTTTAATTAGATTCTCAAAATCTAATAAAGCTTTATCTAATACAGAGCTAAAACCTTTTTGAGCTTCCCCTCTTATTCCTAATATCCCATATTTTTTATAAAGTTTCTCACCATTTGTTAAACAAGTATCATCTTCAAATGATTTATTATAATCACCTAAAATATTTTTTGATAATTCTGTAATTGTTTTTTTTAAAGCACTTCTTGAATAGTTTTGATTTTTATAAAGCCAACCTAAAGAAGACAAAACAATAGAATAAATAAAAATAGCTCCCTTATGGGTATTAATATTATTTGTTGTTATAAACATTGCTTTTTCAGCGTTTATTCCAATTTTTCTAATACTTTCAAATAATAAATCTATTTCTACATCGCTATTATTATATCCAAAAAGAAAAAATTCTCTGAAATAAGGCTTTAAAGTATTAGCACTTTCAATAAACAAATTAGCATTTAAATCTTTATGCGATCCATTGTTATTTAAATCAACTAATCCTGGCTTAGGGGTTGTCTTTAGCTCTAGTATTAAGCTTTTTTCAGCTATCTCAGCTATTTCAAATGATATTTTATTACTAAAATAATCAAGCATTATATCGATTTCTTTATTAACTAATTCATCTAAATTATGTTTTCTACTTCTGCTACATAAAAACACAGGATTATCACAAATAATACATTTTCTTCTATCAAGATTTATATCTTCTCTTGAAACTTTTACACCATCTTCATTGATGACATCTATATCAAAAAGACGACCTATTGTTATATTATTTTCAATATTTGATAGAAGTTTTTTTATATAATAAGAATTTTTTGAAACTACAAAATATCCTTCATAACCACATGAATCTTTATTTATTTTTTCAAATTCAATACTAATATTTTCACTATCAAGCTTTTCTTTTATTAAATTTACACCTTCAAAAAAAGTATCAATTGATAAATTAAAAACTTTTATTGGGCCTATCATATTTAGAGAAAAAACAATTATTGTTTTTTGCCATTGATTTAATAACTCATTTATAAATAATACTCTATTGTCTCTTAATTTAAGAACATCATCTAAAGATATATAATTTTTTGATAAATAGTTTGAGAAAAACATTATTTTAAGATAATACTACTTCAAACATTAAGCAAGTTTTTTGACATATATTTAATCACTAAAAATATTTTAATAAAAAAAGTCATTGCTAGATTTATAATTTATACCTATACAATGACTTCTATTATAACAAATTAATAATTTTTATGTCCGTTTTTCCCTATCAAAAGCAACACCTAAAGCAGAAGGTCTTTGCTTTTTCTTATCTCTAGAGAAAGCTAAAGTTAAAATTACCATAATATAAGGCAACATAACTGCAAATTCATAAGGGAAGTTAATACCTTGTCCTTGTACTGCTAGTTGGAAACTTTGAGCTAATGAGAAAAGAAGAGCTCCCCACATTATTTTAATAGGATCCCAATGTCCAAAATAAACTAAAGCAACTGCAATAAATCCTCTACCAGCAATCATCTCATCACTAAACATTTTTGCTTGGCAAAGAGATAAATAAGCACCAGCTAAACCAGCTAAAGCACCACCTACCGCTAAAGCTTGGAATCTAACTCTATTTACATTGATTCCTAAACTATCTGCAGCTCTTGGATAAGTACCAACAGCTCTTACTCTTAAACCCCAAGGAGTTTTAAAAAGAATATACACTGATAAAGGAACAAACA
>CAZPTG010000003.1:0-30627 GCA_964589355.1 uncultured Spirochaetaceae bacterium | reverse complement strand
TACACTCTCCTGTTTCATTTGAAACAGCCTCCTTTTTTAAATTATAAAAAAAATAAAAGAAATAGTTAGTAATAATAAAATTATTACAGTAAACAAGAGTCTTCGTTGCTTTTTTTTAATTACACTTGCAACAGTATTTATATTTTTTTCTAAATCTCTTTTTTCTTCTATTTCTTTTAATTCTTTAAGACGTCTCTTCTCTTGTATCTCTTTTTTTTCTTTATATTTCTGTTTTTTTTCTTCTAATTCATAATAGCAACTAGAACAAAGAACAAAGCCTCCACAGTCAAACAACTTATCATAGTAGCTATCCCCACAGTGTTGACAGATATATAATCTTAACAAATCGCCATTTTTTAATAATTCACAAACAACAACTTTTTTTACAATATCTTCATCAATAAACTTCCAATGAACAAATCTATCAAAAAGGGAGTGATTTGGAATTTCAATATTTTTATTTAAATTTTCCCCAAGTTGAACTACTCTTTCACTCA
Source organism: uncultured Spirochaetaceae bacterium (assembly GCA_964589355.1). Taxonomy (GTDB): domain Bacteria; phylum Spirochaetota; class Spirochaetia; order Sphaerochaetales; family Sphaerochaetaceae; genus Pleomorphochaeta. The sequence goes on along the minus strand of CAZPTG010000003.1, from coordinate 30,130 downwards.
AATATCTATCTTGAGTAATTAATAATATATTTTTTGTTTTTCCGCGCTTTTTAAAAATATTAACTAAGTGATCATCTGCTATACCTTTACTACCGGTATCAACTTTTCTTAAAAGCCCTTTCTTTGCTAAATGATCTAATAAATAGGGCCTAATCCTTGCTCTTAATCTTACATCATCATCCTTTTCTTCATTGTGTGAAAGCCCATACATTTCTTCCATTGTTTTCTCTAAAACTACTAGTTTTTTCCTTCTTCTACGTAAATGAGGAATCACACTTGCAATAAAAAACAAAAACCAATCTTCATGAATAATAGGAGCTGTATCGATATAAATTTCATCATATCTTTTTATTTCATTATCTAATTCTATTCTTGAATCATCTTCTCTAATATAACTATCTAAAATTCCATAATATGAACAAACAATATCTTTTAATAGATAATAATTATTTGAAAACTTAGTATCATTTAAATCTATTAAAAAATATTTGAAACATTTCTCTATTTTAAATTTTTCAATATTTGTATCTTGAGATAGTTTAATTAATATATTTTGATCGTTTTTTCCCATATCTTTACCTTATATTTAACAATATACTATTCAGCAGTTAAAAATCAATAAAAAAGCTGTGTCAAATACAACACAGCTTTTTTACTTTATTTTGATTTCTTCTTTTTCAGAGATTTTTCTATTATCTCTCTTGTCAAATTCATTGCTAAGTTTTCATCTGATTTTGCTTTTTCATCATCAATAGGAATATTTTTTTTGCCTTGCTTTAAATAATATCCATATCGCCCTAAATATAATTTAACATTTCCACCCTCAAACTCTCCAAAATCCTTTAATGCAGTTTTAGCTGCAGACTTCTTTTTAGAATTCTTTGAAGCTCCATTTTTTATTAAATTAATAGCTTCATCTAATTCTATTGAGAACAATTGCTCATCATGATCTCTTTTATTTAAATTTACATTTAAATTTCCACAATTTAAATAAGGTCCATATTTACCTTTAGTAGCTAATATTTTTTCTCCAGATTCATTCTTTCCTAGTTCTCTAGGCAATGATAAATACTTCTTTGCTATATCTATATTTTTTTGAGCTTCTAAATCTTTTTGATACCAAGATGGGATACTAGCTCTTTTGGGCTTATTTTTTACATCTTTACCTATTTGCCAATAAGGTCCAAATCTTCCAGAACATAAATATATTTCATTTTTATCATCATCTTCACCAAGAAATATTGGCTCGTTTTTCACCTTCCCTTTTTTTATTATTTCTTTTACATCATCATCAGTAATAGTTCCAGGAAGTTTATCTTTTGGAAGATTAATATATTCATTTTTATCTTCTTCGATCTTTTTTAAAACATAAGGACCATAAGGACCTATCATAATAGGATTTTCATCATTAACTTGGGGTAGAATTAGAGTTTTTGCTATAGTTTTATCTTTTTTACCTTTCTCTTCTTTTACCCTTGATAATAATCCTTTATCACCCAAATAAAAATCTTCTAACATTTTTATTTTATCTATTTTATGATTTGCAATATCATCTAAATCTGCCTCAAGTAATCTTGTGAAATCATAATCAACATATTTTGGAAATGAATTTACAAGATATTGACATACAGCAAATCCAATAAAAGTGGGAACTAAGGCATTACCCTCTTTTATTAAATATTGTCTATTTAATAATGTATCAATAATAGATGAATAAGTTGAAGGTCTACCAATACCTTTATGCTCTAACTCTCGAACTAAAGAAGCTTCAGTATACCTAGATGGAGGATTTGTTTCATGTTTTTGACTTACAAGTTCTTTTAAATTTAATTTTTCACCTTTTTCTAGTGTAGGTAATAATGTCTCTTTATCATCTAGAGCTGCTTCTGGATCATCTTTAGCTTCTACATAAGCTCTTAAATAACCTGGGAAAATAATTTGTGTACCACTTGCACTAAAAATTGCACCATTGGAATTTATTTTTATTGTTGTTATTTTTTTCTTAGCTTCAGCCATTTGACTTGCTAAAGTTCTAGCCCATATTAAAGAATATAGAGCAAGCTCTCTACCACTTAAGCCTGATTCCTTAGGAGATATAAATGAATCACCTGAAGGTCTAATTGCTTCATGAGCTTCTTGTGCATCAGAATTTTTTGCTGTAAACTGCCTTACTTGTTTTGATAAATACTCACTACCATATTTGTTTAAAACACTATCTCTAGCAGCTTTTATTCCTTCTTGACTTAAAAAAGGACTATCCGTTCTCATATAAGTTATTAAACCATTTTCATATAATCTCTGAGCAGTTCTCATTGTATCTTTAGAACTGATGTGAAGTTTTTTTATAGCTTCTTGTTGTAAAGTACTTGTAATAAATGGAGCTGTTGGTTTTGAAACAATAGGTTTACTAATTATATCTTCAACCAAAAAAGGTCCTTTATCAATATTATTGATAATATCAGAGATACCTTTTTCATCTAAAAGTATAGAATTTTTATCCTTATATTCCCCTGTTGTAGAATCAAAACTTTTACTAGAAGCTAAAGATTTATCTTTATATTCAATTAATTTTGCATCAAATTCACCCTGATTCGTATTAAATGTTGCCTTTGCATCAAAATAGATATTTTTTTTATATAATATCCTTTCTTTTTCTCGTTCAACAGTTAACATTAATCCTGGAGATTGAACACGTCCTGCACTAAGCTTTCTTGAGGATAATTTTTGACCAACTAAAGATGAAACATCATAACCAAATAATCTATCAATAATTCTTCTTGCTTCTTGGGCATGAACCATATCAAAATCTAACTCTCGTCCTGAAGTCAAAGCATTTTTTATAGCTTTATTGGTTATTTCATGAAAAACCATTCTTTTATAATCAACTTTTGGTTTTAAGACTTGCAACAAATGCCAAGAAATACTTTCCCCTTCTCTATCTTCATCAGTAGCAAGTAATAAATATTCAGATTTTTTTAACTCTTCTTTTAATGTTTTAACTAAAGCTTTTTTTTCACTTGGTATAACATAATGTGGCTTAAATTTATTTTCCACATCTACTGCATTTTTATCTGAATCTAAATCCCTAATATGTCCGTTACTTGCAACTACTGTACAATTTGAGGGTAAAAATTTTTTTATTGTCTTAGCTTTTGTAGGCGACTCAACGATAATTAACGTTTTTTTGCCATCCAAATCTTGCATCCATTCCTCCATTAATAGCAAATATAAATTTGCTTATATTATAAAAGTTATAAAAAGGCATTCAATTTTTGTCAACGCTATTAGATATCTCAAAGCAAATTAATACACTTAAGATACAAAACCATATTATTTAGACAAATAATAGTTAACATATATATATAAATCTTTCTTTTTTTTATATTACACTATTTAAGGAATTAGTCAAATTAGTATTTATTAAAAAAATTTTGTAATCTATTAAGAGTGAGCTGTGTTTTATTTATGAAGAGATAACAAAAACACTTGCACCCTTATTTCTTTTATAATATTGTTTACTATAATATATTAAAATAATAATTTATTAGGAGCACTTAGTGAAATTCAAAAACTATCTATTATTTTCTCTTATTCCAATATTTTTTCTCATGAGCTGTGTTGTAACAGAAGATTTAGCAATTGAAAAAGATGAAAGTGGAAATTCAGAGATATTTATTAGCGTAGAAGATTTTTTTATTACTGTCTTAAATGACTTTTCTGAATTCTCAAGCGATGAAAAAGATAAACCTATAATGGATTTAGCAATAGAAGATACATCTACCAAATTAACAAAAAACCCAACAACTACAAATGTTTTATTTACTAAAGTTGGAAAGAATATTTATGAAGGCAGTTTTGATTACTCCTCATTATCAACACTAATATCAGATTTAGGTGAAACTAATGATCAAACAATTATGCTAATAGATAATAACAAACTTACATTTCATTTAGATTTAAATAATTATTATCAATTAACCAAAGCTGTTCCTTTTTTAGCAGATCCAAATTTTGAACCTTTTGGTCCTGAATACAATGAAGGGCTAAATGAAGATGATTATTTAGAAATGATTAGTTTCATGCTTGGAGAAGAAGGTCCAGGTGCTATTAAAGACTCCAAAATTACTTTAAATTTTGAAACGCCTAGTCCAATAAAAAGCAACAAAGGTGGAAAAGTAATATCTGATACACATTTCAAATATAGCTTTCCATTAATAGATTTTTTATTATTAGCACAACCTTTAGAATTTGAACTCCAATGGTAACTAAATAAATATATTAACAGCAAAAACTTTTACTAGTAATAAATTTATTTACAAAAAGGACTATGAAAAAATTTCATAGTCCTTAATAATATTTTTAAAAAATATATTTTATACATTAAATCTGAAATGCATGACATCACCATCTTTTACAATGTAGTCTTTGCCTTCCATTCTTAGTTTTCCTTTTTCTTTTACTTTTTGTTCACTACCTAATTCAAACAAATCTTCACAATTATAAACTTCTGCTTTAATAAAACCTTTTTCAAAATCTGTATGAATAACACCAGCTGCTTGAGGAGCCTTAAAACCAGCTTTAAAAGTCCAAGCTCTATCTTCATCACTTCCTGCAGTAAAGAAAGTCCTCATCCCCAAAGTATGATAAGCACTTCTAATTAATTGATTTAAACCAGATTCTTCTAAACCCAAAGCTTCTAAAAATTCTTTTTTATCAGCTTCATCTTCCATCTCAGCAATTTCAGCTTCAATTTTACCACAAATAACAACAACTTCTGAATTTTCTTCTTTTGCAACTTGTTTTACAATCTTTACATATTCATTATCTTCTTCAAGGCTATCTTCATCAACATTACATACATAAATAACAGGTTTCAGAGTTATTAAATGCAAATCATTAATTGCTTCTAATTCATCTTCATCTAAATTTAATGTATTAGCAAGTTTTCCTTCACTTAAACATTCTTTTAATTTTTCTAAAATTGGAAGAAGTGTTTGATTTATTTTTTGTTGCTCTTTATTTATTCTTCCCATCTTAAGCATTTTATCATAACGCTTTTCAACTGTATCAAGATCTGAAAAAGCTAATTCAATATTAATAGTTGAAATATCACCTATTGGATCAATTGAATTATTCACATGAACAATATCATCATTATCAAAACATCTTATTACATGTGCTAAAACACCAACTTCTCTAATAGAAGCTAAGAATCTATTTCCTAATCCTTCACCTTTTGAGGCGCCTTCTACTAGCCCTGCAATATCTACAAATTCAAATGCAGCTGGGATAACCTTTGCTGGGGGAATTAATTCAACAATTTTATCAAGACGTGGATCTGGGACATTAACAATTCCAACATTAGGATCAATAGTACAAAAGGGATAATTAGCTGATTCAGCTGGTGCACTAGTCAATGCTGAAAAAATAGTTGATTTACCAACATTTGGAAGGCCTACAATACCACAATTTAAACTCATAAAATATACCTCACATAGATAAGTTCTGCCGCTTGAATATATCATAGATTGACAACTTAATAAACCATGGTTAATCTAATAAATATAAAAAAAAGGAATAAATAAATATATTGCAAAAATCAAAAACTATAGAACTAAATTTAAATAAACAACTTAAAAAAGCCATTATAATCATAATTAATAATAAGGAGAATTCAACATCTCCATATATTCGAAAAGAAGAATTAAAAGCACTAGCTACTACAATGAAAGTTCAAGTTTTTGATTCAATAATAGTTCCATTAAAAAAAGAAAATTCCCATACTTTAATTGGAAAAGGTAAAGTAATAGAATTAAAAGAAATTGCTAAAGAATATGATATTGATTTATTTATATTTGAAAGTGACTTATCTCCAAATATTCAAAGAAACTTAGAAAAAGAATTAGAAGTTTGTACAATAGATAGACGAGAAGTTATTCTTCAAATTTTTAGCGATAGAGCTCTTACAAAAGAAGCTTCTCTTCAAGTAGAACTTGCAAAACTAGAGTATTCTCTTCCTAGACTTACAAGAGCTTGGACAAATCTCTCAAGACAAAGAGGAGGAACAAAAACTACAAAAGGAGAGGGAGAAACCCAATTAGAGATTGATAGAAGACTTGTACAAAATAGAATTACAAGACTAAAAAAAGAATTAGAGAAAGTTAAAAAAGTTAGAGACACTCAAAGAAAAAATAGAATAAATTCTAATATCCCTACTGTTGCAATTGTAGGCTATACAAACAGTGGAAAAAGTTCTCTTCTAAAAAATTTATCAAATTCAAATATATTTGTTGAAGATAAGCTATTTGCTACATTAGATACAACAACTAAAAAAATTAAAATGCCAAGCCATAGAGAAATGGTTTTTATTGATACTGTAGGATTTGTAAATAATTTACCCCATAATTTAATTGAAGCTTTTAACTCAACCCTTGAAGAAGTTTATTATGCTGATGTTATATTATTAGTTCTAGATGTATCCCACCCCAACCTAATGGGATGTTATGAAACAACAAAAGAAACATTAAAAGAATTAAATTGTGATGAAAAACCAACAATTGTTATGTTAAATAAAATTGATCTTAAAGAAAATGAATTTGATAAAGCAAGATTAAAAGCCCTTGAACCCAATTTAATTGAAACAAGCGTTAAAAATAAAGTTAATATTGATTTATTATTAAAAAAAATTGAATATACTTTTGCAAAAGATGAAGATTTTTCTATATTTGAAATCCCTAACAATCGTCATGATTTAATTTATTTTGCAAAAAGGAATGCTTTAGTATTAGACATTAAGTATGAAGAATCATTCATCTTTTTAAAAGCAAAGATAAAAGATCGCTATATAGGAGAATTAATAAACTATAAAAAATAACTCTCAAATTAGTTCATAATAGCCTAAAATGAGAGTTTTTTGAAATTTCATTAATTATTAACAATTAATTAAAATCTATATAATGCTTGTACTGATCCTTGTATCACAAAACTAGGATCAACACTTGAACCTGTAAAAGCAATACCAAGACCTGGTTCAATTCGTAATAATAAATCAAGAGGAATATCTCCATCGAGACTATAAGCAACTTCACCCATACCTAAAACAGATACTCCAAAAGATCCTCCGCTTAAAGGAACATTTAAAGATAGCCCTCCACCAGCATTTACATCAAAATCTTCTTTTTCAATTGAAAATTCTGAAACTTTATAAACACCAAAACCTTCAGCATTTAAGGTTCCACCAATTAAGTCAAAACCAAGAGTACCACCAACTGTAAGATCTCTATCAATATTATATTTAAATCCTACACCATTAATTGTACCTAGAGCTAAACCAGCACTCATATCTGAACTTTTAGCAAAAGTTGGAGCAATAACTAAAACCATTAAGGCTACGATTGTTAACATTCTTTTTTTCATAATTTTCTCCTTTAAAAAGTCTATTTATTTTCTATATTATAGCAAACTAATTTTCAATTGAATAGTAAAATACTATTAAATATTATAAATATATTATAATTATCAATTAGCATATAAATAATTTTTTTTAAAACTAATTTTAAATAAAACAAATATTATACACTATCCAATAAAACTCTTTATATTTATTTATTTTATTTATATAGTGCACAACAGAGGATAAAATAATGAACAATATTTCTTTATACGGATTAACTAGCGCTGAAATTAATGAAAAACTAAAATTAGAAAAAAAATTTCATGGAAAACAAATATATCAATGGTTAATAAGAGGCATTTATAATTTTGATGAAATGACTAATCTTTCAAAAGTTTTAAGAGAAAAATTAATTAAAAAATATAAATCTGCAATTTCTTCAAAAGTAATTGATACACAAATAGATGAATCAGGAGCAACCAAATTAGCAATTGAATTAGCTGATGGGGCTATAATTGAAAGTGTTATGCTTGTTGATAAAAATGATAGAAAAACTGCATGCTTATCTTCTCAAGTAGGATGTGCTATGGGATGTAAATTCTGTAGAACAGGAACAATGGGATTAATTAGAAATTTAAGTTCGGCTGAAATAATAGAACAATTTGTACACTTAAAAAAATTAGGAAATATTACACACATAGTATATATGGGAATGGGTGAACCTCTTGCAAATTTTTCTCAAGTTTTAGATTCAATCAATTTTTTCCACAGAGAAGATGCCTTTTTTATTAGTTTAAGAAGAATAACAATTAGTACATGTGGTGTCGTTAATGGAATTAACAAATTAACTGAGCAAAATTTAAATGTAAAACTAGCAGTATCTTTAGTGAGTGCAGATAATCCTCTCAGAAGTGAAATAATGCCAATTAACAATACATATAATCTACAAAAACTTAAGAAAAGTTTATTACATTACCAAAACAAATGTAATTCAAGATTCACTTTAGAATATTGTATGCTCAGTGGTTTAAATTGTGATTTAAATTCTGCAAAAAAATTAGCAAGCTTTACAAACGGATTAGATGCTGTAGTAAATTTAATACCATGGAACCCAGCAGCAGAATTACCGTACAAAACTCCATCAAATGAAGAAATAAATCAATTTACATCTTATCTCGATAAATTAAATATAAAATATGCTAGACGATTTACAAGAGGAAGAGAAGTAAATGGTGCTTGTGGGCAACTTGCAACAGAAACTAGGAAAAAAAATAATGAAAGCAATTTATAATTTACCAAATAATTATAAATTAATTAAAAAGATAGATTTTAATAAAAAACGATATCTAATTTCATTTAATCTTTTTGTAATTATATGCTCTCTTTTAATTTTTGAATTATTTAAACTTGATATATGCCCTTTATTTACATTAAAAAGCCTTATTTTTTTTGCATTAGGAATTTATATTTCAATCTTTTTACATGAGTTAATTCATGGTTTTTTTATTTGGCTTTTTTCTAAAAAAAAGGCCACTTATAAATTCTCAGTTTTTTATGCAAGTGCAGGGGCAAGCGATAGATATTTTGATAAAGCCTCATATATTATAATAGCTTTAGCACCTGTTATTTTTTTATCTATATTAATTATTGTTTTAATAAATTTTATTTTTATTGAATATTATAATAGTCTTGTTTTAATTTTAGCTTTAACTTTTAGTGGAGCAATTGGAGACTTCTATATTTCAATAGTTGCATTGATGTACCCTCAAAATACATATATAAATGATGAAGGTGAAAAAATGAATATCTTCATCCAATCTACACATTAATTAATTGCCGATTAATCTTTGAATAAATATATTTATTAGTATATATGTTTTATTTGGAGGTTTTATGGCAAATAATTCTAATAATAATAAAAACAATAAACCAATAATTAAATTCTACCTAATTACACTAGGTATTATATTATTAATTAATATGTTTATAGTTCCTTATATGGCAGAATCACAATATCAAAATGTTGATTATGGCACATTCTTAACAATGTTAGATAATAAAGTTATCAGCAAAGTTGAAATAAATGATAATAATATATATTTCAAAACAAATCAAAGTTACGAACAATTATATTCAACTACGACTTTTCAGGATCCAGATTTAGTAAATAGATTATATGAATCTGGATGTGAATTTGGACGTGTAGCCCCAAAAGAGATTTCACCTTTTATATCAATGTTACTCTCTTGGATACTTCCTTTTTTAATTATTTATCTAATAGGTAAATATTATCAGAAAAAAATGAAAGATTCTCCAGGTGGAAATCCTTTTACCTCTTCGATGCAATTTGGAAAGAGTAATGCAAAAAGATATGTACCTAGTGAATCTTCAATAAAATTCAAAGATGTAGCAGGGGAAGATGAAGCAAAAGATTTATTAAGTGAAATTGTTGATTTTTTACATAAACCAGAAAGATATACTCAAATTGGAGCTAAAATACCAAAAGGAGCATTATTAGTAGGACCTCCAGGAACTGGTAAAACAATGTTAGCAAAAGCAGTAGCAGGGGAAGCAAATGTTCCTTTTTTCTCGATTTCTGGTTCAGAATTTGTAGAAATGTTTGTTGGAATGGGAGCTGCTAAAGTTAGAGATTTATTTAAAGAAGCAGCAAAAAAAGCTCCTTGTATAGTATTTATTGATGAAATTGATGCAATAGGAAAAAAGAGAAACTCATCCCCACAAGGAGGAAATGATGAAAGAGAGCAAACTCTGAATCAACTCCTTACTGAAATGGATGGTTTTGATACATCAAAAGGTGTAATACTATTAGCTGCAACAAATAGAGTTGAAACTTTAGACTCTGCACTACTAAGACCCGGCAGATTTGATAGAAGAATTCCAGTTAATCTACCTGATTTATTAGGACGCGAGGCAATATTAAAAGTGCATGCAGAAAAAATTAAAATTGCAAGCAATATAAACTTTCATGATATTGCAAGAGCGGCATCTGGTATGAGTGGTGCAGATTTAGCTAATATAATAAATGAAGCTGCTTTAATTGCTGTAAGAAATAATAGAAATAAAATTATCCAAAGCGATCTAGTAGAAAGTATTGAAGTTGTTGCAGCTGGTTATAAAAAGAAAAACAAAGTCCTAACTGATAAAGAAAAACTTATAGTTTCATACCATGAAGTTGGTCATGCACTTGTTGCAGCATTACAAACTAATACAGCTCCAGTTTCAAAAATAACAATAATTCCAAGAACTTCTGGTGCACTTGGCTTTACAATGCAAATTGATGAAGAAGAGAAGAATTTACTTAGCAAAAATGAATTATTAAACAAAATAGCAATATTCACCGGAGGGCGTGCAGCTGAAGAGATTATATTTGATTCGATAACAACAGGAGCTAGCAATGATATTGAAAGAGCAACAAAACTAGCGCGTTCTATGATTAGCAGATATGGAATGAGTGATGAATTTAAGATGGTTGCTTTTGAATCTCAAGGTTCACAGTATATAAGTGGAGACTCTTCATTAATTTGTAGTGAAAACACTAGCTCTCAAATTGATCAAATGGTAACGGAATTAGTAAACAATCAATACAATAAAGCAAAAGAATTATTGTCAAATAATATAAAAAAACTTCATGAAATAGCAGAATATTTATATAAAAAAGAAACTATTGATGGAGAGAAATTTATGGAAATATTATTAATGGATAAAAAAGAAATTTCTTAAATTTTAAAGGGTGTTGAAATTCAACACCCTTTATTTTTTTATTAAATATATTATTTAAAATTATTAAGATTAATCTTTAATTAAAACAGCTTTTATTCTTCTAACTCCAGCTGAAGAGGATTGTTCTTTTTTGATTTTAAAAGTACCCATAACCTTAGTATTTTCAACATGAGGACCGCCACAAACTTCTTTTGAAAAATTTCCAATAGAGTAAACTTTAACTTGTTCACCATATTTACTATTAAAAAAGGCAATAGCACCTTTTTCTTTAGCTTTTTCTAAAGACATAGTTTCACATATTACATCTTGATTTTTTTGAATTTCAGAATTTACTAAATCCTCTACCTTTTTTAAATCCTCTTTGCTTACTTTTTCAGGATGCGTAAAATCAAAACGTAATCTATCAATAGTGATATTAGAACCTTTTTGACCTACATGCTCACCGAGTACTGTTCTTAGAGCTTGATGAAGCATATGAGTAGCAGTATGCAAAGCTGTAGTTTTTTCACTATGATCAGCTAAACCACCTTTAAATTTTTGCTCAGAACCACTTCTACTTTGATTTTGATGTTTTTCAAAAGCTTTTTCAAAACCTTCTTCATCTACACTTAAACCATTTTCTTGAGCTAATTCTTTTGTTAATTCAATTGGAAATCCATAAGTATCATATAATTTAAAAGCCATTCTTCCTGGAATCATTTTAGCTTTACCTTTTAAGATATTAGGAATCATTTTCATAAATTCTCTCTCACCTTTTTGTAAAGTCTTACTAAATTTATCTTCTTCTTGTTCAAGTTCATTAAAAATAAATTCTTTATTATCAATTAACTCAGGATAAGCTTCATTATATAAATCAACAACAATAGTTGCTAATTCACCTAGGAAAACACCTTCAATTCCAAGTTTTTTACCATGCCTAATAGCACGACGTATTAAACGTCTTAAAATATAACCTTGACCAACATTAGAAGGAGCTAGCCCTCTTTGATCTCCTAAAATAAAACAACTTGTTCTAATATGATCTGCTACAATTCTTATAGAAACATCTGTATCTTCAGCATTGCCATATTTTACATTTGATAATTTTTCAATGCCTTCAATGATAGGTGTAAAAACTTCTGTTTCATAAACATTCTTTTTACCTTGAAGAATAGCAATTGTTCTCTCAATGCCCATTCCAGTATCTACACACTTTCTATCCATTTCAACATAAGATCCATCATCAAGTTTTTTATAACCCATAAAAACATCATTCCAGATCTCAAAATATTTTCCACATGAGCAACCAGGTTTACAATCAGGATTACATTTTTCACGGCCGGTATCTATAAACATTTCACTATCAGGACCACAAGGACCTGTTTCACCAGCTGGTCCCCACCAGTTATCCTTTTTAGGTAAAAAATAAATTCTTTCATCTAAAATGCCATGTTTTTTCCAAGCTTCAGCTGACTCATTATCTCTAGGGACTAAATCATCACCAGCAAATACAGTTACAGATAATTTCTCTGGATCAATATTCAGTTCCTTTGTTAAAAAATCATAGCTAAAATCAATAGCTTCATTTTTGAAATAACTACCTAAAGACCAGTTTCCCAACATTTCAAAAAATGTTAAATGATGAGGATCTCCTACAGCATCAATATCACCAGTTCTAATACACTTTTGATAATCACAAAGTCTATTACCAGATGGATGTTCAGCTCCTAAAATATAAGGAACTAAAGGGTGCATTCCAGCAGTTGTGAATAATACTGTTGGATCATTTTCAGGAATCAAAGAAGCACCACTAATTTGTTTGTGGTCTTTTGATACAAAGAAATCTATAAATTTTTTTCTTAAAGCGTTTGCTGTTAGTTGTTTTTCCATATCATAGATAGTAAATTTTGAACAATATTTAGTCAAGATTTTTATTAATTATTTCTATAATAAAGCTCTATATATTCACAAATTATTCTTATGAAAACAAACTCAATTGTTCAGAATCACTACTAACCTTTTTCTTTTTTCTTTTTTTATTCACTTTGTTATTTATAGCTTTTGGAAAATCACCTGGATATCTTATTGACTTTGCACCTTTTTCTATTAATAAATTAGGCCATAAAATGGTTTCATCTTTTTTTTGTGAACTAAAAAAATATACTTTTCTATTATTCTTTAGCGAATAATCCGCTAAAGTAATAGAACCTCCTCCATCAACATCTTCAAGAATAAATATTCCATTACTTAATGCGCTCATCAATCGATTCCTTAATAAAATGTTCCATTTTAAATTGTTATCATTAGGAGCTACTCTTGTAACTAGAAGACCTCCTTCTTTTGCAATATAATCTTGAATTATTCTATGTTCTTTTGGATGATAAGAATCAAATGATGTTGCAATAACCCCAATTATTGGAGCAAAATTTGATAAACTTTTTGCAGATGCATGACCTTGTGTACCTAATTCCAATCCACTAGTAATAATAATTTCAGATTTAATTAAAGTTGCTACTAGTTTATCCAATTTAACAATATTTTCTTGCTTTGGGGATTTTGAACCAATAATTGCTATATTTTGCTTTTTTAATAAAGATACATCTCCTAAACAATATAATACCCTTGTAGGATAAGGAAAATCATTAATTTGATTTGGCCAATACGCATCTCCATAAATTAAAATTTTAACATTCTTATCTAAAGTCTTAAAATTATCTTTTACTAAATTATAAGTACTATATAATTCATTAATTGAAACATCTAACTTTGAAGCCCATAAAGAAAAATCACTACTTATTTCAAATAAAAATAAATGTCTATATTTATCCCATATTTCACAAACTTTATCATAATCTCTATTATATATCTTTAAAATTGTTTCAAAATTTATTGCTTGAACTAAATTATCAAAATTCATATACATAAGATTATCATGAGCATTGTAAAAAATTCAACAAATATTAATATTTTAACAAAAAAAAGATTTTTTTAATAAATATATTTTATAACAAATATATCATTATTTTTTATAAAAAAACAAAAAACATGCGTTTTTTATAAAAAAATTAAGGTTTTTAGACCAAAAACCAACTTTTTTTTTAAAAAGTGTTGACAATAAATTCTCTTCATAGTATAAACAACATCGTTGACGCCGCTTTAGCTCAGTTGGTAGAGCAAAGGACTGAAAATCCTTGTGTCCCTGGTTCGATTCCTGGAGGCGGCATCTTTTTAACGGAAACTATTTAGTTTCCGTTTTTTTTATGCCAAAAATCACAATGCATATTACAACAATAATATTTAATAAATATTCATAAACAACACTTTTGCAACATTAAATAAATAAATATTCAATAAATATTCACTTTTTGTTGTTAAAATACTTGATTATGCAACAATAATAATATAGTATGTCAACAATTTAACTATTTATAACATTTTTATAAAAAAGGACAACATTTTGGCAACATTATATTTAGAAGATGGTAGTAAATTTAAAGGAATAGGATTTGGATCGATTATTCCAAGTTTAGAAGATATTCATTTAAATTCAAGTACAAGTGAAATTGTATTTAATACTAGTATGTGTGGTTATCAACAAATATTAAGTGACCCCTCATATAAAGGACAAATGGTATGTTTCACTTATCCTCAAATAGGGAATTATGGAATAATTAAAGACGAAGAAGAAACGATACTAAATAATAAAATACATCTAAGTGCTATAATTGTAAAAGATTATTACAATGGTTATGTTGAAAAAGATAGAATAAAACTTGAAAAATATTTAAAAGAAAATAATTTAATTGGTATTTCTCAGATAGACACAAGAAAATTAACACAACATCTTAGAGATACTGGTTTTAAAAGAGCTATTATTATTAAAGAAGATGATTTAGGAAAGGAGCAGGAATTATTTATAAAAAAATACCTATTATCCTTTCCTTTTATTTCACAAACAAACAATTGTGAAAAAGTCTCTACAAAAAAAGTTCAAATTAATCCTATTAATAGAATACAAATCAAACCTAATAAGAATAAAATAAAATGTGCTCTAATAGATTTCGGTATTAAAAAGTCAATTATTAGAGAATTATATAAAAGAAATGTAGAAGTTACATTATTCAATTCAAATACAACAAAAGATAAAATAATAAATCATAATTTTGATTTATTATTTTTAAGCAATGGTCCAGGAGATCCTGAAACTCAAATAAAGGCTATCCAACTTGTTCAGGATTGTCAAAACAAAATACCTATTGTTGGAATTTGTTTAGGCCATCAAATTATTACAATCGCTTTAGGAGGACAAACTTCAAAAATGAAATTTGGCCACCATGGAGCAAATCAACCTGTTACAAACCTTGAAACTAAAAAAACTTTTGTTACAAGCCAAAACCATAGCTTTGTTTGCTCAAAATTACCTAAAAATGCAAAATTATGGTTTATTAATTCAAATGATAAAAGCATTGAAGGACTAAAAATACTTGAGAAAAATATAAAATCTGTGCAATTTCACCCAGAAGCAAATCCAGGCCCTAGAGACAGCCTTTGGATATTTGATGAGTTTTTAAATGGAGTTAAAAATGGCTAAAAGAACTGATATAAAAACAATTCTCGTAATAGGAAGCGGCCCAATTATTATTGGACAAGCTTGTGAGTTCGATTACAGTGGTGTACAAGCTATTAAAGCTTTAAAAGAAGAAAATTATAATGTTATATTAATTAATCCAAACCCCGCTACAATGATGAGCACACCTTCATTAGCGGATAAGGTATATATGGAGCCATTAACTTGTGAATATGTTGAAGCAATATTTAAAAAAGAAAATATTGATGCAATTTTATCAACAGTAGGTGGCCAATCAGCACTAAATTTAACACTTGAACTAAAAAACAAAGGATATTTGGATAAATATAATGTTGAAATCATTGGAGCTAGTGTTGAATCTATTGAAAAAGCTGAAGATAGAGGAAAATTTAAAGAACTTGTTGAAAAGTTACATTTAAAATCTCCCAAAAGTGAAATTGCTAATAATTTAGAAGAAGCTTTTATATATTTAAAAGAAATTGGGCTTCCAACAATAATAAGACCAAGCTTTACCTTAGGAGGTAGAGGTGGTGCTATAGCTCACACAGAAAAAGATTTCTCAAATCTAGTAAAAAAAGCTTTATTAGAAAGCCCCACATCTCAAGTTCTAATAGAACAATCTCTAATAGGCTGGAAAGAATTTGAAATGGAAGTAATGAGAGATAAAAATGATAATGCAATAATTGTTTGCTCAATTGAAAATATAGATCCTATGGGGGTACACACCGGTGATTCAATCACAATTGCTCCTATTCAAACATTAAGTGACAATGAGTATCAAGATATGAGAGATGCTTCAATTGCTATTTTGAGAGAAGTTGGAATTGATTGTGGAGGTTCAAACGTTCAATTTGCCATGAATAATGAAACTAAAGAAATGGTTGTAATTGAGATGAATCCTAGGGTTTCTAGATCCTCTGCTCTAGCCTCTAAAGCAACAGGATTTCCTATTGCTCATTGCTCAACAAAATTGGCTATAGGATATTCTCTAGATGAAGTTGTAAATGAAATAACAGGTAAAAGTGTATCATGTTTTGAACCTGCACTAGATTATTGTGCTGTTAAAGTACCAAGATTTGAATTGGAAAAATTTCCTCTCCCCCCTTCTGCAATTGGATCTCAAATGAGAAGCGTTGGAGAATCCTTAGCATTAGGTAGGACTATTCTTGAAGCTTTGAATAAAGCAATTAGGTCTATTGAATTTGGATTTGAAGGACTAGAAACTTTATCTAATAATGTTGACCTTTTTTTAAATAATGCACACCCTCTTAGAATTTTTTCTGCTTATACTAAAATTTTTAAATATGGTGAAAAAATAATCGATGAAATTGAAAAAATAACAGGATTTCATAAGTTTTTTTTATATCAACTATTAGAACAAGCTACCCTTGATAAACAAATTATAAAAAATGATTTATCAAAAGATTTACTACTGAAAGCTAAACAATACGGTATTAGCGATAAGAGAATTGCTCAATTAAAAAATACAAAAGAAAGTAATATATATAATTTAAGAGAAAAATATAATATTCATATCTCCCCACATTTCGTTGATACATGTGCAGGAGAGTTTAAAGCTCTAACACCATATTTATATAACACATATGGAGAAGAAGGTGAAGGTGAAATATTAGGTGAAAATACAATTGCAATCTTAGCAAGTGGTCCTAATAGGATTGGACAAGGTTTAGAGTTTGATACCTGTTGTTCATTATGCTCTTTAACTTATAAAAAATTAAATAAAAAAACTATTATTATAAACAGTAACCCAGAAACTGTAAGCACTGACTATAATACTAGTGATCGATTGTATATTGAGGCATTGAATAGTGAAAGTGTTATTGAGATATTGAAAAGAGAAAAAATTAAAGATGTAATTATACAACTTGGAGGACAAACCCCACTAAATATAGGTGAAGATTTAGAGAAAGCTGGTTTCAATATTATTGGAACATCTATTGAGGGTATCAAGGCTAGTGAAGATAGATCAATATTTAAGGATGCAATAATAAGCTTAAATCTTAATCAAGCTAAAAATAGTATTGCATGCACTAAAGAAGAAGTTTTTAAAATTTCAAGCGATATTGGATATCCTGTATTAATAAGACCTTCATATGTTTTAGGTGGCAAGAGTATGTTTATTGCTTACAATTCAACTTCGCTTAATACCTTTTTAAAATCTCAAAATGTTATAATTAACAAAGATAAACCATTAATTATTGATGAATTTCTAGAGGATGCTTTTGAATATGACCTTGATGGAGTTTTTGATGGTGATCGTTTATATATAGGGGGTATTTTGCAACATATTGAAGCTGCAGGAATTCACAGTGGTGATAGTGCTGCAGTTTTCCCTCCATACAAAGTATCAAAAAAACATTTACAAGAGATGAAAGAAGCTACATTTAAATTATGTAAGAAATTTAAAATTAAAGGACTTGTTAACATGCAATTTGCTATAAAGGATGACAAACTTTACATAATTGAGTTAAATCCTCGCGCAAGTAGAACAATACCTTTTATATCTAAATATTCTCAAGTTAATTTAATTGAAGTTGCTACAAAAGTTTTTTCAAATATAGATTTAGTTAAACAAAAATTAGTTAATGAAAAGGATTATATTAATTCAGGTGAATGCACAATAGGTTGGGCAATAAAAGAAGCCGTATTCTCATTTGATAGATTTATTGATATTGATCCTGTACTTGGTCCTGAAATGAGAAGCACAGGAGAGACAACAGGAAGTGGAAAAACTTTTGGAGAAGCTTTTGCTAAATCTCAAATTGCATCTGCTAACAAACTTCCAATAAAAGGGAAAGTATTAATTAGTGTGAATAAAAGAGATAGAAAAACTATTATTCCAATAGCAAAAGAATTACAAAATTTAGGTTTTGAAATTGCTGCAACAAGAGGAAGTGCAAGAGATTTATATAATAACAACATCCTATGTGATATAATGTTAAAAACGAAAGATGGCCATCCTAATATTGTTGATTATATAAGAGAAAAAAAGGTTGATTTAATAATTAACACTCCTATGGGATTCCATTCCATAATGAGTAATGATGAAATCAGAAGTGAAGCGATGAAAGTTAAAATACCTTATACAACCACAACAAGTGCTGCAAAAGCTGCTGTCGAAGCAATAAAATATATGAAACAACAAGAATATAATGTTGAAGAAATTAAAGATTTTAAAAACTAGAAAAAAAATTATTCCCTACGATTTATTTTGAATAATCAATAAATTCGTAGGGATTTGTTTCCTTTTTTTATAGTGCTAGAATAACATTTACATCTTCATCACCCCAATTTGGAGCAAACCATCTATAGGTAAATCCGATATAACCACTTAGAGCATATCTAAAATCTTTTGGTGATGAACTTGCTAAACTTCCTAAAATACTAATTTCTTCATCAAACCAAAGAGCTTTTGCACTAACTCCAAGATCAAATGCAAATGATTTTACAGAAGGGAAAGCCATTCTATATCCTGCATTGATTCCTGCTCCCCAATAAACCAAAGTAAAGGGATCTTCAATAGTTGTTAGAGAATCATCTTGAGTATATATTGAAACAGCTGGTCCAATATTAATATAACTTTCCTTTATTGAATTTGAATTCGCTCTAATAGCCATAGCAAACATCCCATCAATAAAATAAGTATCATCTGCATCTGTTGGAACTAAATCTACAGAATAATATAAACCAACAGGAGATTCCATAAAGAAAACAGAACCATTTACGTTTACTCCGATATTTGCGCTATAAGATTCAACTGAATTTTCATCAATATTATCAGCATAATATCCGCTAAGCATAAGTGAAGAATAAATATCATTAATTAATGGACTTGGCCCATCATTATAATAAGGCGAATGAACAATTGTTGTTGAGGCAAACAAGCTAATATTTAATAATGATATTAAAGATAATGTAACAATTAATTTTTTTTTCATAAATTACTCCAAATAATTTCTTTTTATAATCAATTTAACATATAACAAGTATAAACAGTTACAAATTATTTATAAATATCTTGTTATTACAACTAATATATAATTATTAAATTATTTAAAATATGAAATAGCTCCCTTAAACATTAAATTATTTGATTTATATTCTTTTATATTTTTGTATAAATCTTCTCTACTTCTTTCTATATGCCCCATTCTACCTAATATTCTACCATCTTCACTAATTAATGACTCAATTGCATAAGTACTTCCATTTGGATTAAAATCTATATCCATAGTTGGATTGTTATTAAAATCTACATATTGTGAAGCAATTTGCCCTTTTTTTATCAATCTATTTAAATGACTCTCATTAGAAATAAATCTACCTTCTCCATGACTTATAGGAACTAAGAATGTATCCCCTACATTATAATGCATCAACCAAGGACTTTTATTTGATGAAATTCTAACCTTTACAAGAGATGATTGGTGTTGATTAATATCATTATATGTAAGAGTTGGACTATTTTCATCTACCTTTGAAATAGTAGAATATGGTAATAAACCTGATTTTATTAAAGCTTGAAAACCATTACATATCCCTAAAATTAACCCATCTTTATTTTTATATAAATTATTAATTGAATCTTTAATTTTAGGAGATTGTATAAAGCTTGAAATAAATTTTGCACTCCCCTCTGGCTCATCAGCAAAGCTAAATCCTCCTGGGAAAAATAATATTTGTGAAGACTGTAATTTATTAGAAAAAGAATTAATACTATCATTAAGAGTTTCTTGATTATATGTATTAATTATCACTTGCTCTGTAATAGCGCCTACATCCTCAAAAGAACGTTTACTATCATATTCACAATTTGTTCCAAGAAAAACAGGTATTAGTACTTTTGGTTTTGCAAATTTTGTTTTTGAAACATATACAGATTTATTATTAATACAATCAATATTTTTTAACAATTTATTTTCTATAGGGCTTTTAGTAGGATATATATCTTCTAATCCTTCATTATATAACTTTTCAATATTTAATAAATTAATGTTTTCATTTCGATAATTAAAACAATAATCTTTAATTGTATTACCTAATAACTTATAATCTATCAAATCGCTATATAGACTATCAAAAGTTACATTTTCTGCATTATATTCTATAATAATTCCACCAATTTCATAATCATTCAAATCAACATTATCACATATAGTACAGCCAATATGATTACCAAAACTCATATTCACTAATGCATCAGTAATACCATCTTTAGTTATTGAGTAAGAAGATAAAATTGAATCATTTGATATAATTTTCTCAACAATTTTAAAATATTTTCTTTTATTATCTATAATCGGTAAATAGTATAATTTTGAATTATTTTTAACAAATAATGAGGGTTTAACATTATTAACTTTTGAAATTCCTATTGCAAATGATACTAAAGTCTTTGGAACATCAAGATTCTCAAAACTACCACTCATTGAATCTTTACCACCAATAGCAGCTATTTTTAAATCCATTTGAGCTTTATATGCTCCTAATAAAGCACTTAATACATTTCCCCATTTTTCTTTATTATTTTTTATAGACGGAAAATATTCTTGCAAAGATAAATAAACTGAATCTAATTTTGCACCACTTGCAATTATTTTTGAAACAGAACTTAATATTGAGTAATAACTACCTTCAAACGGTGCTTCATCAACTAAATAAGGATCGAATCCATAACTCATTAGTGAAACTGTTTGTGTCTCACCTTCTACAGGTATTTTTGAGCACATTATTTGTTCTTTTGTTTTTTGATATTTTCCCCCATAAGGCATTAACACATTAGATGCTCCTATAGTTGAATCAAAAATATTAGATAACCCTTTTTGAGAATAATGATTAATATCCTTAAACATATTTTCTATATATTCTCGTAAAGTAGAAAAAATTGGTTTTTTATAATTCAATTTTTCATTATTTATTTTTATATCTGCGTATTTTTTACTACCATTTGTATCTAAAAAAGTTCTATCAATTGAAACAACTACTTCATTATTATATGTCATTGTCAACTTATTATCATTCATAATTTTAGCAACTATTGTTGCTTCAATATTTTCTTTTTTGGCTTCATCAATAATAAATTGAGAATCCTCTTTTTTTACGACAATAGCCATACGCTCTTGCGATTCACTAATAGCAATTTCTTCAATCTTCAAATTCTCATATTTTAGTAATACCTTATCTAATTCAATAGATATCCCTGGAGCTAATTCCCCTATTGCTACACAAACACCGCCAGCACCAAAATCATTACATCTAATTATTTTTTTACTAATAGTTGATTTTCTAAAAAAACGTTGTAATTTTCTCTCTTCAGTAGCATTACCTTTTTGAACTTCAGCACTACAAGAATCTAAAGACTTTTTATCATGAGATTTTGACGAACCTGTAGCTCCTCCTATTCCATCTCTACCTGTTCTTCCCCCTAATAAAATAATCAAATCATCTTTTTTAGGAGTTTTTCTAATTACATTTTCTTTTTTTGCACTAGCAATAACTGCACCAAGTTCCATGTGTTTTGCTTTATATCCATCATGATAAAATTCTTTTACTAAAGACGTAGCTAATCCGATTTGATTACCATAACTGCTATTACCTTTTGCAGAAACTTTAGCTATAGTTCTTTGAGGTAGTTTATTATCTAAAGTATCATTAAAAGATTCTCTTGGATCAGATGAACCACTTATTCTCATTGCTTGATAAACATAAGCTCTTGATGAAAGAGGATCTCTTATTGCCCCACCTATACAAGTTGCTGCACCTCCAAAAGGTTCAATTTCAGTTGGATGATTATGTGTCTCATTTTTAAATAATAATAAATAATCTTCATCTTTTTTATTAACATCAACTTTTATATTTATAGAACAAGCATTAATTTCTTCACTTACCTCAACATCTTTATTATAGCCTTCTTTCTTTAAAACTTTAGATGCAATTGTAGCAAGATCCATTAAACAATCATTTTTTTTAGAATTAATTGATTTTTTAGCTTTTTTATAATCTTTATATGTTTGCTCAATTTTTAAAGAATCAAATTCAATGTTATTAAATATCGTATTAAAGGTTGTATGCCTACAATGATCACTCCAATAAGTATCAACTACTTTTAACTCTACAATTGTTGGATTTCTTTTTATATTTTTAAAATAAGATTGAAATAATTTTAAATCTTCAATATCCATTGCTAAATTATAATCTCTAATAAATGAATCTAATTCTTTATATGATAAATTAATAAACGAATTTAAATAATTTATACTCTGTTTTTCTCTTTTTATAGTTTTAAATTCATCTCTCTCAATTAAACTAGCTTCCTTAGATTCAACAGGATTAATTAAATATTTTTTAATTTTTAGAATATCATTATCACAAATAGATTCATCTATTTTATAAATTGTTGCACATTTAACACTAGATATAGAATTTTCAATCAATAATGAAATACATTTTTGCGCAGAATCCGCTCTTTGATCAAATTGTCCATCTAAATATTCAATTGAAAACATATTATTCGTAATCTCAATATTGTAAAAAACTTCATCAAGTTGAACTTCACTAAAAACATTATTTACACATTTTTGGAAATCAATTTCACTCAATCCCTCAACTTCATATCTTATATATGTAATTAGTTTTTTAATATTTAAATTTAATAATTGATTTAACTCTTTTTGAAGGATTAAATCTTTAAAAGTATCCTTTTTTTTTACATAAACAGTTTTTACCATAATTTCCTACTTATATTTTTTTAAAGCTTTTTGACCGATATCTTTTCTATAATACATTTTTTCGAAACTAACATTATTTACATCTTCATAAACTTGCTTTATTGATGTCTCAAGAGAATCTGATAGTGATGTTATACTTAATACTCTACCACCATTTGTTAACAAATCTCCATTTTCAGTTTTAACTCCTGCAAAAAAAGGAATTGAATATTTTAAATTATTAATAGTTATTTTTTTATCTTTCTCATATTTGATAGGATAACCGCCACTTGCAACAACTAAAGTACATGATGCCCTATCTTTTAATTTTACTTCATATTTTCTTAGCTCTTCCTTGCTACAAGCTATCATTATTGATAATAAATCACTCTCTAGCAAAGGTAATACAGCTTGGGTTTCTGGATCTCCGAATCTACAATTATATTCTATTACTTTAGCTTTATTTTTCTCAATCATTAGACCAAAATATAAACAACCTTTAAATTTTCTATTTTCTTTATTCATTGCATCTAAGGTTTTTTTAAATATATGTTCTTTACAAAAATCTTTTACTTCTTTTGTATAATAGGGATTAGGAGCTATTACACCCATCCCCCCTGTATTAGGACCTTCATCATTATCATATATTCGTTTGTGATCCATAGAAGAAGTTAAAGGTTTTATAGTTTCTCCATCACAAAAGGCTAATATTGAAACTTCATAACCATTTAAATATTCTTCAATAATAATTTTTTCACTACTTTGACTAAATTTTTTATTATCTATGAATTCAACAATAGTTTCTTCAGCCTCTTTTTTATTTTCACAAATAACAACACCTTTACCAAGTGCTAATCCATCAGCTTTAATAACTATAGGGAAATTACAAGAATTTAAATATTTAATAGCAGATTTAGAATTTTCAAAAGATTCATATTGAGCTGTGGGAATATCATACTTTTTCATTAAATCTTTTGAGAAAGATTTACTACCTTCTATCAAAGCTGCTCTTTTACTTGGTCCAAAGGTTAAAATATTTAGATTTTCAAGCTCATCAACTAGACCTAAAACTAAAGGATTATCAAGTGAAACTATGGCAAAATCAATAACATGATTATTACAAAAATCAATTATTTTAATAAAATCAGTTACTCCAATATCAATATTTTCAACTTTATCTCGTTTTACCCCAACTCCAGGTAGGGCAAATATTTTATCGATAGTCTTATTCTCTAACAACTTGCAAATAATAGCATCTTCTCTACCACCGCCACCTACAATTAAAATATTCACCCTTTATCTCCTAATGATGGAATAATCTTAAATTACTAAAAGCCATTGTGATATTTAAATCATCACAAGCTTTTATTACATCCTCATCTCTAATAGAGCCTCCAGGTTGTACAATATAATCAACACCACTTCTATAAGCTCTCAATATATTATCTTCAAAAGGGAAAAATGCATCAGATGATAAACTTACCCCTCTAATCCCCTTTAGATATTCTTCTTTCTCTTTTTCGCTTAATTTTTCAACATTACCATCAAAGTATTGATTCAATGTATCTTTATTAAATAAATCAATTTCCCTTTTTTCATTTAAATATTGTTCAATAACATTATCTTTTGAATTTCTAGATAATTTTTCTTTAAAAGGAAGATTTAATACTTTTGGATGTGTCCTTAAAAGCCATCGATCTGCTTTATCCCCTGCAAGACGTGTACAATGAATTCTTGATTGTCCTCCAGCTCCTACTCCAATTGTTTGGCCTCTATGAGCATAACAAACAGAATTCGATTGGGTATATTTTACAGAAATAGAGGCCACAATTAAATCAATAATTGCACTCTCATTAAGTTCTTTATTATTTGTAACTATTTTAGAAAGATAAGATTTATCAAAAATTACATCATTTCTATCCATTTCAAATGTAATTCCAAAAATTTCCCTTTTTTCACTTTTTTCAGGAACATAATCTTTATCAATCTCAATTACTGTATAAGAGCCTTTTCTTTTCTTCTTTAATATTTCAAGAGCTTTATCACTATAACTTGGAGCAATAACTCCATCAGAAACTTCTCTTTTTATACATCTAGCAGTACTTTCATCACATTCTCTAGATAAAGCAACAAAATCTCCAAATGAAGAAAGTCTATCAGCTCCTCTGCTTCTTGTATAAGCAACTGCTAATTCACTTAATTCTTCATTAACAAAATACATTTTCTTCTCTTCTTCATTTAAAGGATAATAAACACTTGCTCCTGCAGGACTAACATGTTTAAAAGAAGCAGCAGAGGGTAAATTTAGCGCTAAATCTAATTCTCTAACTAATTGATAACTATTTAAAGCATCCATTAAGTTAATATAACCAGGATTACCGTTTAAAATTTTAATTGGTAAATTTTGATTATAGACTCTTGCATTTTTTTGATGTGGATTACATCCATATTTTAATTTTATTTCTTTCATTTTAACCTCTTAATTTTTATTAATAATTACATCTTCAACTTTTTTATCAATACTATATTTTAAACCATAGAGAGATATTTTATTATTATCATTTTGAGATTCATATATTTGCTTTGTTAATTCATTGATATCACTTGTTTTTGGAATACTAACTTCAATTGGTTCTCCAATAAAAGGTTTAAGAGGATTTGAATTTTCACTATATGTTGAAATAGTTAAAGCAGTATTTTTCTCAATTTTTTCATAATTAAAATAATATCTTCTAGCACCTTCCATCCCTCTTTTTAAAATAGATAATTTTATTTTATTTAGACCATTATCATCAAATGTAATTAAAGAACTAATTCTAGGGGTATAATTAGGAGCATCATTTTCAAAAGCCCTAGTGTCTAAAGCCTCTTCAAAAGTTTTTTTACGATTTAAATAATTATATATTGTATCACTTTGATCACCATTAGTAACAATAAATCCATTTTCTATTGGTATAACAGCATTATAAATAATCAAAACTGGATCTTTTAATAATTTCTCATTAAAAGCTTTTGTTTTTATAATACCATCTTCTTTTACAAAGACTCTATTTTTTGAATGTTCACTTCTACCCATTATTCCATAACAAAAAAAGATTGAATCATCATCCATTCTTCCCACACTTATGTTTCTACCTGGATACTCTAAATTTGAAAAATAATCTAAAATATTAATCATAAAATTTCCCTCGATAATAAATCTATTGCTTTTGGTAATAGAACCCACTCTGCTTCAATCATTATTCTTTTTTGCAAAGTCTCAGGAGTATCACCATCTTTTACATCAACAGCTTTTTGTAAAATAATCTCACCACCATCTGGAATTTCATTAACAAAGTGAACTGTTGCACCACTTACTTTTACACCTTTTTTTAAGGCTTCTTCATGTACTTTTAGTCCATAATAACCTTTTCCGCAAAAACTTGGAATTAGGCTTGGATGCACATTTATAATTGATTTATTAAAATTTTTTATAAATGATGATGATAATATTTTTAAAAACCCTGCTAAAACAATTAAATCAATATCATTTTCTTTGAGTAATTGTAATAATCTTTGTTCAAAATTATTTTTATCTTTGTACGATATATATGTAGCATTAACTCCATATTGTTTAGCAACTTCAAGTGCATAAGCATTTTCATTATTACTTATAACGAACTTTATATTAGCATTAGATAAATTACCTTTTTCCTTTTCTTTTAAAATAGCTTCTAAATTTGTTCCTCTATTAGAGACTAAAACAGCAACATTTAACATAATTGTATTTTTTCCTTGCCACTAGTAATTTCACCTATCAAATAGCTATCTTCAACAATATCTTTTACAATATCTTTATCTTTTCTACTTACAATAAATACAAGGCCTACTCCTTGATTGAATGTATTAAACATAGTCTTATCATCAAGGTTCCCAGCTTTTTGAATTACTTTAAAAACATTTGGTATTTTTATACTATTAATATCTATTTTTGCACATAAATCTTTTTTTAACATACGAGGAATATTTTCATAAAAACCACCACCTGTAATATGACACACCCCTTTAATTTTTACCTTTTCTTGTAATTTTAGAACATCATTTACATATATTCTAGTTGGTGTTAACAAGTGTTCAATCAATGGCTTTTCAAGAATATCATATTGTTTATATAAGGATTCTCTAGTATGGAAAATTTTTCTAATTAATGAAAAACCATTGGAATGAACACCTGAAGATGGAATTGCAAAAACAAGGTCCCCCTCCTTTACATCATCTCCATCTATCATTTTAGTTTTATCTACAACCCCTGTAGCAAAACCAGCAACATCAAACTCCCCGATTTTATAAAAACCAGGCATTTCAGCTGTTTCTCCTCCAACAAGGCTACACCTAGCTTGAATACAGCCATCACACATACCTTTTACTATATCTTCTACTTGCTTTGGATTATTTTTACCAATTGCAATATAATCTAAAAAGAACAAGGGTTTTGCGCCTGTGCAAACAATATCATTAACACACATAGCAACGCAATCTATTCCAATTGTATCAAATTTTTGAGATAAAAAAGCTAACTTTAATTTTGTCCCAACTCCATCAGTTCCACTAACTAAAACAGGATTATTTATCCCACTCAGATCTAAACTATATAAAGAAGCAAAACCGCCTAAAGAACTTAAAACATTTGAGTTATAAGTTTCTTTTACTCTATCTTTAATTAATTTAACACTTTCATATCCAGCTTCTAAATCAACACCAGCATCTTTGTAACTTTGATTAGTATCCATAAATCCTTATTAACCTTCCAAATGCAATTTTCTTTTATCATAACTTGGTTTAATTGGATATTTATTACTAAAACACGCTGTGCAATATCCAATATTTTCTTTTGCCAATTTAACAACATTTTTAACACTTAAATATTCAAGGGAATCAACATTTAAAATATCTCTCATTTCTTCTTTTGTATATTTACTAGCAAATAAATTTTCTTCATTATCGATATCAGTACCAAAATAACAAGGATATAAAAACATTGGAGAAGAAGATCTAAAGTGAACTTCTTTTGCCCCAGCATTTCTCAACAATTTAACAATTCTTTTACTTGTAGTTCCTCTTACAATAGAATCATCAATTAAAATAACTCTTTTATTTTTAATTACTGATTCAACAACATTTAATTTTATTTGGACTGAAGAACTTCTTTGATTTTGTTTTGGTTGAATAAAAGTTCTACCAATATATTTATTTTTTATAAGACCGACGCCATAGTTTATGCCACTAGCTCTAGAGTATCCAATAGCTGCAAGAATTCCAGAATCTGGAACACCTATAACAACATCTGCATCGATTTTATTTTCATCATATAGATATTCACCTGCTTTTAATCTAGCATCTAATACATCGATATCATCAATTTTACTATCGGGTCTACTAAAATATAATAATTCAAAAACACAAAGACTCCTTTTGTATTTATTACAATGAGTCTTAATAGATTTAAGTTGGCCCTTATTAATACTTATTATTTCACCAGGTTCAACACTTCTAATATATTTAGCATTTATTGCATCAAAGGCACATGTTTCACTTGCAAATACATACCTATTTTCTAATTTACCCATTACTAAAGGTCTAAATCCCCTAGGATCTCTTGCTATAATAAGTTTATAAGGAGTCATAATAACTAAAGAGTAAGCCCCTTTTATTTCATACATTGTCTTTTCAATAGCTTCTTCAATACATGAACTTTTTAACCTATTTTTAGTAATTAAATAAGCAATTACCTCACTATCACTAGTAGTTTGAAATATTAAACCTTTTGATTCTAATTTATCTCTTAAAATATAATCATTAACTAAATTACCATTATGAGCTAAGGCCATTTTGCCTTCTTTATGATTAACAACAAGAGGTTGAACATTAATTCTATTATTATCCCCTGTTGTACCATATCTCACATGAGCAATAGCTATATCACTTTTAGGAAGTTTTGATAAATTTCTAGGTGTAAAAACCTCACTTACTAAACCTGTATCTTTATAAACAGATAACGAATCATGATCATTTACGCATATACCACAACCTTCTTGTCCTCTATGCTGAAGAGCATAGAGAGCAAGATAAGAGGTGTTTACTATATCTATTTTATCGTCAGCTTCACTAATTGCAAAAACACCACATTCTTCTTTTAGTTTATCAAACATTATTTATTCATAATCCTAGATTGAACTTCAACATATGCATTTTCAACTTGACCTAAATCGCGTCTAAATCTATCTTTATCTAATTTTTTTCTTGTTTTTGAATCCCATAACCTACAAGTATCAGGAGATATTTCATCTGCTAAATATATTGTTCCATTTTTGTCTTTTCCAAATTCAAGCTTGTAATCTACTAGAATAATACCTTTTGGTAATAATTCTTCTTTGAGTATTTCATTAATCTTGAGACTATAATCACTAATTAAATCTATTTCTTCTTTTGTAGCTAAATCTAAAGTAGTAATATGGGAAATATTTAACATAGGATCATTTAAACTATCTTCTTTATAACAAAATTCAACAACAGGATTTTTTAATTCAAACCCTTCTTCAATCCCAATTCTTTTAGAAAGAGAGCCTGCAACAATGTTTCTAACAATCACCTCAAGTGGAACAATCTTTAATTTTTTAACAACAGTTTCCCGTTCACTTAGCTCTTTTACTAAATGGGTAGGAA
>CAZPTG010000002.1:0-30787 GCA_964589355.1 uncultured Spirochaetaceae bacterium | reverse complement strand
TACCAGAAATTGCATGGCATATAGAAAATGACAAATGGTTCCATACTAAAGAGTACTACACAGGAAACGGAATCGAAAAACTATTTAAACATGATGAACAACATGCAAACGTTAAGTAATCTTAACAAAGGCAGAACAACTGAAAAGACTCAAGCAACTAGATTTCTAATGCCTCTGGTATCCAAGGGATCTGATGGTACTTATCTTGAATTTATTAAGAAAGGAATTGATAATTGCTATCTGTATGAAGAAGATAAATTAATACTAGTTTATGAACATACAGATGATAATATTAGCCTTGAAGAAAAAATGAGGGGTAATAGCTTGTTTGAAGACAGTATTGATATTAAAAACGAGAATAAAGTAGGGTATATATTTAATGTACCTGAACAATATAAACAAGACTTAGAGAATTTTAAGCAGGGTAAATATTCTGAGTTTAGTAAAGATATGAAAGATACTATACTCTCCTTCTGGAATTTAGACCCCAAGGATGAAACTAACGTCCTTTATGGTGTACTAAATAAAACTGAGATAGGTAAAGACTATGCTCAAGACCAAAAAGAAGATAACGATGAGTTTGAAGGAGATGAAGTATGGATGAAACCGAATATAGAGATTGAACAATTTTCAAACATATATTCAAAAGCATAAGTTGGTTAGTTAGGGTTTAATAAGTTGGGGTGTCATTCGGTTGGCACCCCTTTTATTTTAAATTAAATTATTATGAAAATATATATAGATCCAGATAAGTACTCAGAAGAAGATTTAGGGCTGCTTATAAATGCTTTAAGAGATATAGGCATATATGCTGAAGCAGCTGAATTAGAAACTGAAGTCTTAAATAGAAGAGTAGATGAAACTATTGAACAAAACGATAACAATTAAGTTAGGTAATGAGATGGATTAAATACAATGAGTGGATCGCCTTAAAGATTTATTCGTATATATTTGATAAGATACACAGAAGAAAACTTTTATATGATAATTATTATAGTATGCAACAATTAAATTTACAATTTAAAGAAGATCCACGACTAGTAGAAAAGCGGCAGAAGCTGCTAGATAACTGGTATAAGATACTTAAAGATGAATTCAATAAGGACTATATGCAGCGAATATCAGCTTATTTAGCTAATAGGTATAAAGAAGCTGAGGTATATCCACCTAAACATCAAATATTTGAGGCATTTAAACAATGTTCTTATAATAAGACTAGGGTGGTAATGATAGGTCAAAACCCGTATCATACCCCTGGTACTGCACATGGTCTAGTATTTAGTAGTCTGCAGAAGAAGACTCCACCTAGTTTAAAGAATATTTTTGTTGAGATAGAGAATGAATTAGGCAAACACACGTTTAATCATAACGACTTAACTCAATGGGCTAATCAAGGTATACTATTGCTCAATGCTTCGCTTACAGTTGAAAGGGGAGACCCGTTATCTCATACAGATATAGGGTGGGATAACTTCTTAAAAGCTGCTATAACTAAGCTGAACAAGCATAATAACCAAATAGTATATTTGCTGTGGGGTAAATTTGCACAATCTTTCAAACCACTAATAGATACTGACAAACATATTGTATTAGAAGCAGCTCACCCTAGCCCATTCTCTGCAGACAGGGGATTCTTTGGCTGTGGACATTTTAAGGAAGTAAAAGATAAGTACCCAGATATAGATTTTAATGTATACTAAAATGAAAAATTTACTAAGAGTCTTTATTATAATAGCGCTTACGGCAGCTATAATAACCAGTTTTATACAAAAAGACTATTTCCTATCGACTAGTATTTTATGGATAGTATTAATGCTAGAAGCAATTTTAGATATTTTAGATAGGCACAAAATTAATAAAAAATAATGCGATGGCTAAAAATATTCAAAGGAGAAATTTTATAATCCTTATCTTAAGCGAAATGCTAAGTTATATGGGTCTAGAAGCATATCCTCATAATAGTGATAATGTTACACTTATATATTATCACGGTAGTAAAGTAAAGGTAGTTAAAGTAGTAAAATTTGAAAAATTATTAAGATTTTGTGGGTTAGATTATCTAGTAGATAAATACTCTTTCCTGCACGAAACAGCTTTCTTTCAAAAGTTAACTGAATGTAAGTACTTTAACCCCACTATATTTAGACCTGGTAATAGTAGGGATACATATAAACAGGCTAAGGAGCAAAAGCTAAATACTTTATTTACAAGCTTTGTCAATCATGTATCAAATAATAGATTAAGTTTATATAAAAACCCTTATATATTTACTATCCATGAAAGAATGCACCTTAAAGCTATAGACTATTTCTTTGGGTTTAATATAGAAGAAACATTAGCCTTGCAAGCTAAAGCAATAAGGGATTCTTTACTAAGCCCTGAAACAGTAAGGGAATACATATTGGAAGATAAAGGTAAGAATTACTTTATACCTGATGGGGCTGTAGAAGATTGTATAAATGAATTGATTGATAGTGTAGTACAAGTAAAAGGTAATTTAGAAAACTACCTAAGGGAAGTAACAGCGAATACTGTAAAGAAAGATATCCTGAATATCTATAATTATTACGTTATGAGAGATTACTATGAAAACTAAAAAAGATAAATTCTTTAAAAAACCTAGGAGAGTAGTTATAAAATGCTTGAATCCTAACTGTGACGCTCAAAAACCTTTTATTATGAATGTTAATAACATTCATGAGAGTGAGATCAGTGAAATATTAAACTGCCCTAGATGTGGTAGTAATAATATAGAGATAGTAGAAGTAACTACCCCTAGAAAACAAACACTCGTTATATGAAAAAAATAGATGAAATTGTAGAATATAATTACGCACCAGGTTATTCCTTAGTCCATTTTATTGGGGACGGAAGGTTTAACTCCCTAGTACGAAACAGTGACCTTGTTTGTACACATCTAAAAGAAAGGCAAGAGCCTAAACAAAAAAAGGTGGAAATCAATTTGTATGAAATCCACCTACATCTTTAAAAAGATCATTTAAAACAGTAATGGGGGGCTTGTTGCTGAGTCCCCTATTATTTTTTACCTAAACCATGCTAACATACTACCCATATCTGTAAGTCTATAATACTGTTTCCAGAATGGTAACATATTATTAAGGTGTTTGGCATATCGAGGATTACCTTTTAATGGTCCCTTTTCTATCTCATCAAATATACTCTGTCCAGGATCTGCAAATTCTGAGAAGAAATTTATAAGGTTCTCAATTATAGCCAAAGAAGCTGCAGGAGACCTAAGTATCCTTTGAAACTCTCCAGGACTATAGAAAAATAAAAGCTCTGACCTTAACCTAAGGGCATGGAATGCTATTGTTTGATACATGTACTCTTCCCTATCATCATCTGCTTCTTTAAGACCTTTTAGAGCTGCCCAGCCAATTATTATAAATGCAGCTAAGAATATATGATCACCTAGAGTCCTGCGTATATTAGCTCTTTCTACTGCTGTAACTCCTTTCCAATGAGCTCTAGCCATATCAGCTTTAAACCTCATAAGATCCCATATTATCTTAGGCATTATCCTAAGGAATGAGATATAAGCACCTTCAACAGAGGATTCTAGCAGTTCATTGTACTTAAACTTATAGTTACCATTTTCATCCTTTAGCCTCGAATGTTCCCACCTACGTTTAAATCCTGGTACAACAAACTTCCTAAACATCATACCTGCTTGACCTAAAGCATGTCTCTGAATAGCGTTAGAGCCTTCTTTAGAGTATTCACCGTGCATTCTAGATAAAACTCTTTTGATCTTATTACCAAATTGTAGAGCTTCATCTCTAGTCCAATCAGACTCTTTCTCAACTCTATCATTTAATTTAATCTTGCCTGTTTCCTTATCTACTTCAATTGCGTGATAAAGTGTCATATCTCTTCCGTTGGACCTTTTCATGATATTCCCATCTTTATCATATATTTTCTGTGATAGAGCCATTGATACTGCAAATCTTACTTGCATCATATATTCGCCCATATGAGACTGGAAGAATGCTAGATTACTAGTCATTAACTGTCTAAACTTATTGTGCTTCCTCATTCTGGGATCATTACCATAGTCGTGTAGTATATCCCACCACTCTTCTAACCTACTCAATTTGTTAGTAGGAGCCCTACTGCCTATATCATTGAATATACCTGGTAGATTCGTCTTAAATATTATACCAGCTCTTTCATAGTCTTTCATATTAGTATATTCACCAGCAAAGGCTTCTACACGTTGCATAACTTGGCCTAATCCCCAGTTAGCTATACCTTGTACTAAGTTTAGACCTAGTAGATTATAAGCTGAGTACTTATTAATATTTTGTATAACTTTAGTAGTATCTACAGACTGGCCAAATACAGAGAACTCGCCCATTTGCTCCATAGACTTACCATACATAGCGTGTTTCATCCAATCCTCAAACTGTTCAGCTATATAACTTCCTTTCTCTTTAGTAACTTCTTTACCCCTAAGGGACCTTAGAGCATTTTTAATAGGGTTGCCTTTAGCTACTAATCTCAACTTCCTATTATTAAGGTGGAATTGAGTAAGTTCCATGAACGGCAATATTTCACTCTTGTACTTATAGTCTATCCCCATTGTAAACCTCATATTATACAAAGAAGCTAGATCATATGACTGTTCACTTTCATTTATATTAGATGAGTAGAATATAGGTAAGAACATTCGTTCATTGCCGTTTTCATCTTGAAGCTTTAATATCTCACTCCTCTGTTTCTCAGTTTTCCCTGTTCCTACAGTTTCACCTTTCTGTATATCTTCAGGCCGCCTAGTAAATGCTTTCCTACCAGTACCCTTTAAAGCTTTACCTATATTATATCCTGATCTTAATCTTTCTACGAAAGTTTTCGATACTCCAGGCAGCCTAGTACCTAGTCTGTACTTATATGGGAGCCTCATATCTATTTCAGCATTCTTGTTTACTATATATTCATAGTATTTAACTCGTGGATCATCTGGATTCTTACTTTTTATATTCGTTAGTTTCTCCCACTCAGGATTCTTCCACATGTCTATAGGTGTTCTATACTCCCATTCATTCTCACGTATCCACTTAAGTATTTCTGAAATAGCTGTTTCATTATCTTCAAGGATATCAGTAATATCCCTCTTAAAGTCTCCTGGGGAGTAGTCATTATCAATAAGCTCTGTCTTTGTCTCTTCTGATAATATACCTTGTTCTACTAATGTGTCATAAAATAAGGCTTTATCTTTCCTATATTTATTAGTATCAAAATTAGTATTATTATTTTTCCACCTATTAATCTCTTTACCCCTAGCCCTAGCAGCTTTTTTAGGATTTACACCGCTATAATCTCTTCCAAAAGCTATCTCTTTAATTAGGTCTAACTGGCTATGAAATTCGCTGTGAAACTCTGACACATAGTGTTGTGTGTACTTAGAGTTATGACTCTTATATTCATATAGATTAGGTTCTAGTAAGAATTCTTTACCACCGCTAGTATATCTTACCCAGTTACCATAGTCCTCACTTTTAGTAACTACAGCCTCTTTAAAGTTATTAGCACCTTTTTCACTTATATATATAGTTCTGCCTACCCTAAATGCTACATCTCCAGATATTATAAACGACTGTGTTTTCTCTAGCATAAAATCATACAGACTCTCAGGACTAGATATAGTAGTATAGCCTTGTTTCTTTTCTAGCTCCCTTGTAAGTTCAACTACTTCATCCCTAACATCTATAGATTCATCTCTAGACTTATTATGCTGAATCATAAAGGCTTTAACAGCTGATGCTACAACCTCATCATTACTATCTAATACACTATCAGCCCATCTAGCTAAGAAGGGTATATCATACTTAGCCTTCTCTATTTCATTACGTAGGCTATTCCTTATATTCTGTTTTATCAAGTCCTCATTTTGCTTCACTTCTTCATCAAGAAACTGTGCTAAAGGCTTAGCTTTTTTATCTTCTTTAGACCACTGACGCCATTCTTTTTCTTTCTCTAATTTAAACTCCTCATATGCCCTAGTATCAAATTCACTAAGAGCATTTACTAATATCTCAGATGAATCCCTAGTATACAGACTTTTTATAGAGTTCTTCATTTCTATAGTACTAGTAAGGAAATCACGTATTCCAGAAAATTGCTCTTGTATTTCACTTTGTTTAGTAAACTTTAGATATTCTTCTTTCATTTCTTCTAAAGTATCAAAAGCAACTAGATAGTCATACCATTGGCGGAATAATTCTGCTAACTCTTTATTAGTAACTTCACCTTTATCTATCCTATCTTTTAAACTCCAATATCTATCATATATATGCTTAGTATGTTTACCAGCTACAGAAGCAAATCTAGCTAGTGCTACTATAGGGCTATCCTCTTTCATCTTTTCATATTCTTCAGACAGCTTAGCCACTTGTTCTCTCTTACCCCTATTTTTGTATAGTGATATCTTAGTCTCTAATCTTTCTAAGACTTTATCCTTCAGTTTATCAGCCCTAGTTATATTACTATCAATAGCTCCTTGAGCTGATACTATGCCCCTTATCATAGCTATATTCTTCTTCTCTTCAGCTGTAAGCTCCCTATCAACTCTTTGTTCATAAGAGTCTACCAGGGTTTCCTCAGCAGCTTCTGTAGGCTTCTGACTTACAACTTTTTTAGCTAATTTCCTAACGGCAGACTTTTCAATATGTAATAGTTGCTTAATCCTATCAAATATACGCATCAGTACTCTTTCCCACCTACTAGCTTTTTGTAGTCTCTGCTCATTATCTTTGATATTATTGAATATATCAGCAGTATCTCTACCTATTGCTGTAGCTAGTACTTCTTTCTTTAGGGTAATATCATCAACACCTACCAGATCAGAATAAGTATTATATACTTCTTGTTCTATACTAGATCCTTCAAGTTCTTTTAAAGCCTTCTTAACTAGTGGGTTCTCTAACCCACCCATCAAGTCTATAAGCAAGTGGCCAAACTCATGGCCTATAGTATCTGTAGTCCATTTATTAGGGTTAACCCGTATTACTCTACCATTTTGTTCAAGTAAGCCTTTTTGCTCAATAGAATAATCTTCTGCTACATCTTGTACATAAGGGAAGGTATTAAGCATTATATCTTTCTTACGCTCAAAGTCAGCCCTATTTTCTTTATCAAGAATATCAGTACCAAGATCGTTAGTGTTGACCGTCATTCTATAACTACCTTCCTGAGTAGTCTCAGCTTCACTATTGTTTACTAAAGATTCCCATATATTTCTTGTAACAATATTAAGCCTTTGTTTTTTATCAGATATGAGATTACCGTTATTCTTAAGAGCTATAGAATTAAGCTTTCTATATACCTTTTTAGCTAATCCCTCTCCTCGACGTCTATCAAACTTTATCCAACGTACTCTGAGATTATTGCCTTCTCTTTCTAATAACACATCTCCTATCTTACCTTCACCGTCACTTACCTTGTACTGAATACTTTCACCGCTAGATATTCTAAGAATATGTTCTAAGGACTCTTTATTTTCTTCTGAAGGCTCCATTACAACATCTTTAAGATCATATCTCTGCTCATATTGATCTAAAGATATAAGATCTTCATTAGCCTGCCTGCGCATCTCATCTATCTCTTGCTGATTACGCTTAAGTGCAAAATTGTCTATCTCTACAGTATATACATCTCTACCAGCCTGCCTACTAGCATCCTGTTTCTTTAATAGCTTCAATAAACCAGGATTATTACTATTAATAGCATTGACTAACTTAAGAGCCTTAGCATAATTATTACTACCTTCAGAATCTGCTTTAACCCATATTTTATCTTGATACCGCTTACCTGCTATACCATCTTGAGCTATTAGATGGTCTTCTACAGATTTACGAGTAAAGAATCTCTTATCTTGTGGTTGTATTCTTACTCTACCCGCCCTTTGTTCATAGGAAGGCTCATTTTTAACAAATTCTCTAAAGCCCTGTATATCTTGTTCAGAGCCTAGTATATGAATTTGATCAGGATTAAATACAGCTGGATAACCTTCTGCTATTATAGAATCAAAATTTCCATATTTTTCTAGCTCCCCTATTTGCTTATTCTTAATAAACTGGCCACCTCCTGTATTAGGATCATATATATCTAAAAGACCCAGATAGTTTTGCTTAGCCTTTTCATTACTTATATTGTCTATATATCCCCTACGCTCTATATCCATACCCTTCTCTATATCGGATACAGTTCCTTCGCCGTATTTAGAGTCTATAAAGTTTTTTACAGCTCTAAGATCTTTGTAACTAAAAGGGTTCTTTATATCTAATAAAGCATATACTATAGACTTACCTACATAAGGTTCTTTTCCAACTTTATCAAAAAAGAAAGCATCACTAGTTCTACCATGGCCTTTTTCAAATCCTACCTCCTTCATATTAGGGTGAGATGAAGAGTGCTGGTATATTTCCCTAGTTGTACTACTAGAAAATATAGTATTTAAGTATTGAGAGTAAGCTTCTAAAGCTTGTTGTTTTTGTTGTGGGGTTACTTCAAAATTACTAATAGATTCAGATTTAATATCTTCAAGCATTTGCTTATAAGATTCAGCGTGTCTGTCTATTGTACTATCAGGTACATTAGCTCTATTTTCACCTCTTGCTATTTGTGCTTTTATTCTTTGTTTAGCCAGTTCTGGATTTAAATCCATCAACTTGTATTGAACATTAGCAGTAGGTATTTCTTTTTTGATAGCTTCAATAAAAGGTAGTCTTTTATCTTTCGTTAAATTAGTAGTATCAAATACAACTTGTTTACCTTGTTTAATTGCTGCTACAGCTCTTTTAGCAGCCTCTTCATATATTTCTTTATCTTTAGATTTGTCATTTATATCACCTGTAAACTCAACTCTCATTGCGTCAGGTTCTATAACTACTAAATTTTCTTGCGGTAAAGATTTTATAAAAGTGGACTTTCCACTACCACTTGTACCGATGGGTAATATAACATCTGGTTCACTTTTAAACCCTAAAGCTTCATATACTTTATTAGCTAAATCAGGGTTTTGCTGAAATACAGCATCCACTCCTTCTTTAACTCTAGGAGCTCTTTGTTCACTACTAGGTAAATCCTCTACTGTTATAGTCCTATCTAATCTCCTGTTTATAATATACTCAGAGAATGTAAGTATTTCTTCAGTAGCACTATTTACCAACTTTTTACCTGATATAGCCCTGAACAAATCAGTAAACAAGGCTACTATCTTATCCCACAATGAGGGAGATGTTGTTTGAAGTTCCCTTACAAAATTAGGATTGGCTATAATCTCTGATACAAATTCTAAAGGATTTTTAAGTCCATAAGACTTACTATTAGGCAACCTCCTTAAAGCCTCTTGCCAGTATCTCCTTATTTTATCATGGAACTCTCTCTCTGTTTTAGTGGTAGGCTCCAACAAAGACCTTACAGTTAGACTATGCATACCTTCGTGTATCATAGAGACACCAAAATAACTAAACATAGAGGAGTCTAACCTCTCCATAGAAATATGAATAGTATTTTTATTTGGATCGTAATACATATAAGCATTAGAATGCCCTTCACTATCAAATTGAGTAGTAATAACAGCATCAGTCTTTTCTATTAGATCCAACCAAACTCTATACTTATTACTATGAAAGAATGTATCGTAATTATCCCTAAGTTTTTTGACAACTTTTGGTACATGAGTATCTTCAATCTTTCCATCAAATATTGTATCTCTTATTTGTATAGAATTTAACTGTGATATTCTATCCTCAGTCTCAGCAACAAGCTTATCTACCTGATTTCTATAGTACCTGATTCTAGATTCCAGTAGTGAAATGGCATTACTGTATTCCTTTTTTGCTATCTTAGCTATAGGATCTACAGGAGTTAATCCAGTCATTCTAGTGAAATAATCTTGACTTATTTTTCCATCTTGAAGGTCTTCTATAAGATCATCTACATCATAGGTAGCTAGTTTTCTATTCCCTTCAAAATACATACCTAAGGAGCTGTAATCATAAGACCTTAATATTTCAGCAATTTCTGGTAATGCTGCAAAAGCTTCAGAAGGTACCATCATACCAGCCCCATAGTCACTCTTTATACGCCTTATAGCCTCTTCGTATATTTCTATGTTCTGGTTATACTCTTCTATCATAGATGATAAGCTCATAGCAGCTTCAGTGGTTATTTCACTTTCTTGCAACCTATTAGTTCTGCCATAGTCATCAACAAAATATATATTATCAGAATCAAATGTAACATACTCTTCATAAGTACCATCAGATGTAAATGCTTGCTCCTCAATATATATAATACCATCATTACCCCATGCTTTCCATGTCTTAACATCTTCAGTACCTATATTAGCTACAGTATCGTACTCTACCTCTTCAGATGAAAACTTCCTAGGATTACGCATATTGAGGAATAGCGGCCTAGTCTGTATATTCTCTTCACTAACCCCAGTTCTTTCAGCACTAGACTTACCATACCGCCTAGCAAAATTAATATTAGGTGTAGCATAGAATGCTGCTTTATCGCTAGTACCAGAGAATTGTTCAGTACTACCATGCCATAGTACTTCGGGTTCCCCGTTAACATCTACAGCTTTAGAAGAATTCTTAGGATCGTTAACCCAATCACCAAACCATTCTTTAAACTCTGAAGTCCTTGTATGCAAATAAGTCCTTAAAGCTGTATTGAAATCATATGTAGACTCTAACTCGCTGAATAAATTAGATATATTATCGTTAGGAGCTTTATACTGATTTTTATCATAAGCATCGGTTACCTCACCACTACTTATCATACTCTTAAGTAAAGTAGCTTCCTCTTCATTAAGATTAGGGAATGCTTTCTGTATAGTACTTACAGTATGGTCTGCTTTACCCTTAGGTAATTTCTTAGTTGTTAGACTCTCGCCTTTAGCGCCCATACTCTTAGCTGTCTTATCTACATCTTCTTCAGGAGTGATAGTGTCTTGTAAGGATTCTTTACTATAGAATACAGCTAAATTATCAGCTTTACTTACCTCTGTAAAGTCTTCATATATTTTCTTACCACTTTTACTAATACTGCGTATGCCATTAGCATCGAACAGTGTATTCCTCGGCTTGTCTTTAGAACTAGCTAAATTAGCTTTATTTTCTTCAAAGAGTGTATCTTTGAGACCATACTCTTTAACCTTATGCCCCCTAGAACTATAACCACGTCTATCAGTTAGCCTATATACTGGATCTTTAACAGCATTATAACCTATATATTCATATAGATACACTTCATCACCCCAAAGACGCTTTATAAATGGTTTATAAACAGGAGTACCATGAGAATTACTACCTACCCATAGTTCATTCTTCTCGCTATCTACAGTAATAAGGGCTGATTCTCTGTTACCCCACCCTACAGTATTATATAGAGCAGCATCTTGTACTTCAGGTACAATATTATCATTAAACCAACTATGCTTGAAGAATTCATCTAGTACTTCAGCAGCTATACTACTAAAGTTCTCTTCATGATTAAGGTCTTGTATTTGCCAAGATATATAATCACTGAACCCAACATCCCTTAAGTACTGAAATGGTATATATTCAAAGAAAGAATTAAGGGTACCATTGAACCCTGACGTAAAGAAAGCATAAGCTACAAGATCTTTACCTAATCTCCTTACAGCATCATTGGGATATGATAATAGTTCTTTCCAGCCTTTAGTAACTTCATCCTTATCCCACTTCTCAGCTATATCAATAGTATTTGTAGCTAATTTATCGTAATCAGATTCATTCTCTGCTAGCCTAGGACTTAACATATCTAACAGTTTATTCTTCTTAAGATCTTGGTACTTATTAGGGCTGAATTTGACATTGTATACTCGCCTAGCTACACTATTATTACCTTTGAGTAATTTATTAACACTAGCTGAATCATACCCCATATATTCAGGATCTGAAAAGAATCTAGATACTATAGCAGAATATATTTCATTAGCTGAATAGTTTACTACATCCTTCATTAAACGATTATCTGAAGTATACATAGTACCAGTAAATTTAAGTACCTGGTTATGTATGTAGTCAAACCCATCCGTAGAAGTAATAGTTCTATTCTTTAATATAGTATGTAAAGCTGGTAATACGTTGTTCATGTATTCCCCTAGGAAAGTATCTGTAAAGCTCTTTTTAAAGTTCTTTATGACATTATCCCTAAGTACTTTATTGTACTTATTTTCATATATCCTAGCTTCAACTAAGTTCTTACCATACTGTGCAGTATCTATCCTAGAGGCCATTACAGCTTCTGTTAGAGCTGCCCCATACCCTTTTAATTCTTGGTACTTACCTAGTATCTCTAATTGTCTAGCATAATATTCAAAGTCATTAGCATGTTTACCAGAAGCATCCTTCCTGAGCCTAGTAAAGTTGAAAGGCTTACCAGTACTTTCAGTTTCAAACTTCTCTACCCCTTGTTTCTTAAGCTTCTCAAACTCTTCTTTCATCCTCTTCTTATAGATACCTCTAACTACACTAACAGCAGCAGTATTTATAGCAGCTATGCCAGAACCTGATTTATCTGTGAGTGAGTCATAGTAAGCTAAATCTTTCAAAATAGGCTGTGCTAAGAAGTAGAATGTCCTATCCCCTAAACCGGACCTTAATAGCAAGTTAGCTACATTCTGTGTAGTATTGTTAACATTAACATCAAATATATAGGGGTCTTTGCCTATATCAACAAGAGCACTAATAGCAGCTGACATCCAGTCTGATACATACTCCCCATCTACACCTTTATGTACTGCTAAATTAGTTGTACCAGTTGTAGTCTTTTCAATTTTTGTTATTTTTTCATATTGAAACTGCACATATCCCTTACCTTCTAGCCTACTATATTCTTCTTCAGACCATCCTTCTACTTTAGACCATTCCTCAGGAGTTATTTTATCTAAGCTGTATTCATCTGTTGTAGCTCTAACTAATACAGATCTACCCTCTGTATCAGTGAATTTTACAACATCACCTTTTTTTACATGTTTTCTAGCCTCAGGACTCCTACTAGTAGCTGTTCTATCCCCGCTTATTA
The DNA here is from genome assembly GCA_964589355.1 of uncultured Spirochaetaceae bacterium. Taxonomy (GTDB): domain Bacteria; phylum Spirochaetota; class Spirochaetia; order Sphaerochaetales; family Sphaerochaetaceae; genus Pleomorphochaeta. Next base: position 17,701 of record CAZPTG010000002.1, on the reverse strand, counting down.
TTAAATCCATTGTAGACTTACCTCGGAACTCTGGCCTCATTTTTCTTCCTCCTTGACCGTCTTTAAAGTTCATGGGCATAGTTACACTTGGTTTAATATCTGTACCAGCTACATTAGTTGTATTAGTAGGAGTAAACTTCTGTCCTACTTTATATCCTTCTTGAAGAGCTTTTTCTATTAAATCAGCAGTCTGTTTTTGAATGCCTGGTTTCACAGACTCTCTATTACCAGCGACATTTAAAACTTTAATATTATTATCTGCAATCCATTTAGCTAATTCTCTAGAAGATGGATTTACTATATAGGGTTTATTAAGCTTTTTTGCTAAATTTACAGTAAGCTTAGTACCAGGTGAAGTAGTATTCCCTACTAACAGAGTACCATCACTATTTTCAATATTTTTCCTAGTACGCTTAGGATATATTTTAGGATCATACTCTCCTTCTACCAGCCCGTATTTACTAGAAAGACTTTCATCCTTGCCTTTTTCAGTTATAAATCCTTGAGGAGCAGTACCGCCAGTTTCTATACCTAGGTTAAGAGCAGCAACTAATCCACCCTGATCAGCCCCTGTTTGACCCCCTGATATTATTTTAGATAGACTTACTTTTACAGTTCTCTCGCCACTTATATAGTCTTTAACAAACCTATAAAAATCAAATTTATATGAAGCCTCTTCACCTTCTAAAGTGCCCCTAAGTACACTTTCGCCAGGTATCTCTACATCAAATAGTGTAGTCTGTTCAGTATCAATAGTCTCTATAGCATCACTGTCATACAGCATACTCATCGCTGTTTCTTGTAGACCTTCTTCTATCTTGATGCCTCCGCCAACTTCTTTTGTAGAAGCTTCTATTATTTTATTAACTGTCTCTTCATTATTACTTATCCAATGTGCTTCTTCAAATGTAACATCAGGTAAAGGCATTTTCATAGATACCCACTTATCTAATACCTTACTATTGTAAGAATCTATTATACTTTTATAGGAAGCTATGTCTTTATACGGTATAGGAGTAGTTTGCAGAGCATTAGGTAACTTAGCAGCTTCAATAAGCTTATTAGCAGGTATACCATTTACTTTAGTTTTCTTCAACTTCTCTATATACCTAGACTTCTCTGTAGCTGGTACTTCTTTTATATAATCTTGATATTGTTCAGGTAGTACCCCATTTAAGTTAAATTCGCCCATTAGCTCATAAGCAGTACTAAAAGCTTCTTTTAGCATATCATCTGGTGTCTTCTCTAACTCTGCAGCCTCTTTAGTTTGTGGTATACCTAAATCAGTATCTATATATAAATCAGCTATTTGCCCTACAATATGATGTACATTATTAAGAGCAAATGAACCTATTAAGTTCTTACCTTCAATATATCTACGCTTAGAGTCAGCTTGGAATCTAGGCGTTAAACTATAGTTATCTGGCAACTCTGTCTCAGTCTTTACTTCGCTAGCTATTTTCTTAAGTCTATCTGTGTAAGTATCTAAAGGTGTATAGGTTTGTACTGCGTGCTTAGAATCTAATAATATACTCCTATAGCTAGCTATTAGTATATTTTCAATAGCAGCTGGTGTATTCTGTTCTAATATACTTCTTTGAGCAAATTCTTCCCTATGCTCTTTCACCCACTTCTCTACTAACTCGTCAGACTTTTTCTTTATACTATCTTTAACATCTTTTATACCTTGGTTAAGGTCTTGTATCATACTATGGACAGTATCTATAGCCTCTTTTCTATCAGCTATATCCTCTTCTACAGCTTCTAAATATACACCTTGGTACCTATCAAGAGCATCCCTAAACTCAGATTGAAGATAATCTAATTCTTCTTTACTCAGCTCCCTACTCTGTAATATTCTCTTAATCTCTCTAGTGTACAACTTTCTTACATCCTCTATTTCTTTAGCTACCCCTTCTTCCCTAGCATATTTATATATACGCTGTTCAAAATTATTTACCTTGCCAGGCTTATCCTGTGAATCAGTCAAATAGGGAACAAGTATAGGATTACCATCCTTATCTAGTTCATAATTTTCCCTAAATACAAATAATTTGTCAATATCGAAATCAGAACCTGTAAGAGTAGTAAACTCTGCAGGCAGTATAACTGCATCTTTATAATTCTCTGGTAAGAAACCTACTATATTTAAGCTAGATACAGAGTTAGGACCTTGAGTAGGAACCCTATAACCTAAGGCTTGTGGGTTATTTTTAAGGAACTTTTTCTTCTGTTCAAAAGTGAGATTCTTATAGTTGGGTATTGCATCTTTATACAAATCAACACTGACAACAGCGTCCATAGATATAATATTGCCCCCTTTACCTATCCTGTAGTACTTAAGATCTTCCTTAGCTTCTTGCAACCATGTAATCTTATCCTTGTACTTATCTAACCCTTCAGTAGACTTAAGACGTCTACCAAAGTTAGATACTTGTATAAAGGGCTTACCAGGTATCAAAAGATCTATAATATTCTTATTAATAAGTGATACAACCCTATTCTCTATCCACTTTCTGTTTGGCAGAGAATCAAATTCTGGATAATTACCGTTAGCATCTGGAGTAAGGGCATCTACTATGTTGTTAGGACTGTTAGACCTTACAGCATCCTCTCTGAGGACTTCTAAGAGCTTCAATTCATTTTCGACTACTCCAGTACTAGGATTGATCCCCATGCCAGTGAGGAGCTTCCTAGCCCCTATTGTGGACAATCTACCAAGGGACTTGTTAATAGTATTAAGTATTTCTTTACCAGTAACATCTTTACCTTGTAGACTATAAATACCAGCTTTATTAACATTATACATAGGAACTTTCTTAACCTGTGTACCTAAAGCTATTTCAGTTTCTTCGTGGGGATCAGTCATAATCTGTCTCCTAAGAAACTCAAACTTCTGACTATATACAGCTGCTTTATCTAACGAGTTTATATCTTCATGCTCAGCATCTGCATAAAATTCAAACCTATCCCTATTACCTACTTTGGTAGCGGTATCAAATTTAACTTGATGTATTTTTTGTAAGTCGCCGTTAAGATTGAAAGTACCCCCAGGAGCGTAATCCCCTTTTAGCTCCATTCGATCTAACAACTCTTCAAGCTCAGTATCTTTGACTATATCCCTGGTAAGTACGGCCATAGACATTTTATCGTATGTAGGTACAGCCATACCCCTTTCATAGCTAGGGCCAAAGTATACTAACTTTAACGGTGGAAGTGGGTTAGTATCAAATTCGCCTCTCTCACCCTGTAAATCTGCTAAAGCTTGATCATCTTCTATATGCCATTCGCCTAAACGTTCTTTTATAGACTTATACATTTCAGGTGAAATAAATACCTGTGCATCTGTTTGGTCTACTTTTTTGTAGTTATTAAGCTTATTAGTAGAAAGTCTATCAGCTTCTACTGAAGAATACCCTTGTTCCAGCAGTAGATTCATGTAGTTATTCTTCAACTGCGGATAGTATACGCTGCTAACAATATTAGTATCTAGCGTAATACTGTTGTATTCAGTTTCATTAGCTAACCTATGACCGCTTGGGAAATCAGTACGTAGATTCTCACCTGTAGACCCTAGTACAGAGGAACGCTTAACTTTATTTACATCAGTACTAAAAAATGCTGGATCGCCTAATAGAACTTTATCTGTCTCTATTGTAGATACTAGGTTGTTAACAGCATAAGTAGCTATAATATCTTTAATAGCATGGTTAGTATTTCCCCCATATCTTTCCTTAGCTATATTATCTACAAGAGTACTATCTAAGTACTTGTTGCCTTGTATAGTTACTTTCTTACCTTCTACTTTAGTATCTATAATACCATATTCAGAAGCTAATTTAATAGTATCTAGTATATTAGATACTACTATATTCATAGCGTCCTGCTTTATATCTTTAGCTCGTTTCTTATTCAGGCTAGTAAACTCGTGAAACTTAGTACCATCACCTAAATAGTTACCTTGATTATCTTTAAATACTTTATATAAAGCTCTACCAATCTGTTTATAAACAAAACCAGATCTAGGCTTAATATTGTCTAACTTATAATGATAGTCTTCTACCAGATGAGTAGTTTCCCCGGTCTTTAAAGCTTCTTCAATCTGTTCTTTTGTCTGCTCTATCCTATTCTGTTCATCTAATATATAACCTTCTATTATCCTGATTATTTCAGAATCATAAGGTATTATAGTTTCCCCTTTATTATTCAGGGTAAAACTAAAATCAACAGGTTCTATACCACTGAAGTAATAGAAACTAGACCTATCAGCTAAAGTAGGCAATGGCAGCTTACCATGCTTAGTAGAATGCAACCTAGCTATTAAGTCTTCCATAGGGTTCATTCCCTCGTAGGATCTGCCCTGATCTAGGTATTCTCTAACAAAGGCAGAAAAAGTATCTAGTTTAAACTTAGCCCTAGCATTTGCATCTTCGCTAATACGTTTTAATATGTAAGAATTCTTATTGAATACAGCAGACCTATGGAGCTGTAAAGCCTCAGGATCTTTCTTTAACTTCCTTATAAAGTCTGTAGTAAAGCTGTTAAGCATATACTTAAAGTGGGCATTCCCTTGAGGACCCAATATAGTAGAAGACAGATTCTCAGGACTATACTCAGCAAAATACTGGCCTAAGTCCCTGGCTATACTTTCATTCAAGAACAATTCACTAGTATCATATCTATCCCCATTAGCTTTAGTAGGGAAATTGTCTAAAGAAGCTTGGTACAAAGTACCAGATCTTTCAAATAAGCCCTTTAGCCTATTAAGCAGATTCATAGCAGCACCGTATCTACCAGATGTATCATCTTGATCTAATACATATAGTAAAAGATCTTCATCAGTAGGTATATTTATACTATTGAGTAGACTACTGAGGGACCTTAGTAGCTTACCTAATTGATTTTCATCTTTGTTCTTAGCAATAGCCACAGAATCTCTTACTAACTTGTTGTAAGTATCGTTATACTTACGCATCTTAGACTTATCTATCTTATTATCTTTAGTAACTAAATCGCTTTTAGCTAGTCTCTGTCCCCATTCTAACACATATCGCCTAGAAGCAGATTGTATCTCAGCGTCACCAAACCTAAATCTAAACTTATTTTTCCTATCATCAAAATAGGCATTAATAAACTTATTCTTATGCAGCCTGGTGCTTACTAGGAATTGAGTACGTACTAATTCATTATGATCATTTAATCTATTATATAAGACTTCATAAGGAAAGTAATTCTCACTCTTAGACTTTAACCTCTCCAACATCTCTTCTACACTGTCTACATCATGTAAATCATTTAGTACTTTATTCCATGTAGAAGTAAAGTCTACAAACTTAAACATATCTGTATAAGCATCTTTCTGCTTACTCTCAGGAAGAGTAAGTACCATCATCTTTATATCAGACCTTATATTCTCCCTACCATCAAATTGGAATGGCGCTTTATTGTACTTTTCAAATTCTGATTGACCTCTACCACTAGTATACTCATTATCTAAATAGTCTTCTTTCTTCCTAGTAATATTTAGAGATGACAGATAGTCCTCAGCTAAAGATTGGAAATACTCAAAGTTGTCCAATATATCTTGATATAAGTCTATTAACCTATCAGCTTCAGCTATCTCTCCTTGAGCAAACTCTTTTTCTTCTTGGTTAGAAGCCTTTTCAACTTGTTCAGAGAAATATTCTTTATTATCTCTTATTACATCTCTTTTTCTGGCTACATCCTGCTTTACCGTATCAAAGTCTATTTTCTCAACATCTTCTACTCTATGCACTTCATTGAGAGTTAGAGCTTTAAATACTAAGTTTTTGGTAATAGTCCTTTGCAGATCAGAGCTATACCCTTGCGAATTAAGATACGCTGTAGCACCTTTGAATATAGGAGCTGCTTTAGATTTTTTAGGTCTTGCGTATTTAAATCTACCTTGTTCTACAGCCCTAAATACATTCTCTACATCTAAACTGGATAATTGAACATCTCCAGTAAATAGGGTATATATTATATTCCAAAGCTCCTGAAAGAATCTTTTTATTGCGCTGGGTTCTTTAAACTTATCCTTGTTATCAGTAAGTACAAATTCCCTAAACCTTTCAGCTAATCTCTCTTCAACCTCTAAATTAGAGGCTCTAGCCATATCATACTTTCTCCTGGCTTTATCGTACATCTCTCCCCTTTGCTCGGGAGTAAGCAATGATAAGGATACTCTGTGAAATGCCTCATGGAAAGCAGTACCATACTCAGCAGCTCTAGACAGTATAATCATATCAGATCTAGTCTGGCCAAATGCTTCTTCGCCAGAAGATATCACTTTAATTAAGCTGTCTACAACATGTACATTCTCTTTAGGCAATTTATTCCTAAGCCATTTTAGCTCTCTCTCTATATCTATTTTTTTATATGTAGAAGGAGCTTGACTCCTAAGCCTAAAAGGACTTATTTCATTAGGATCGTCACCAGCATTTCTAGGCTTGTTTTGTCTTTCATTGTACTCATCTGAAACATCTTTAGTATAGATATAGCCCATGTTAGTACCACCGAATACAGACTTGAACTGCTCCATTACAGCTTTAGCTACATCCTCATTAGTAACAGATTCCCTTTCAACTGCTTGAAGTTCTGATTTAGCGCTAGACTTAGTGAGTACCTGTATCTTCCTATTCTCATCCACCCTAAGCACAGGGTCGGTAAACATAGTCTTCTCTTTACCTTCCTCTATAATAGCATGCTTGGTAACTAACTCTGTATTAGCTGGTATATTCTTAAATTTCTCTACAGTGTCTACAGTTCTGTAGAATTTCTTAGACTTAGATTTAGGCTCTTGTTTAGACATTACAGTTTTAGATGCATCTTCAGACGTCTTTTCTTCAGATTTAGAATTAGTAGGAGTCACACTACCAGAAGTATCATTACCAGAGTTGGTAGGACTTATAGAGTTTATATCGTAGTGTATAGACGGTGCATGAAATATCGGCTTTTCAGCATCTGTCATTACTAATCTATTATCTATAAGATATTCAGAGTAAGTAGTATCATTAGCTCTTACTTCTATATCCCCTAACTTAAACGATCTATCAAATGTCTTACCTAGTTTATTAATGCTAGCTACATAATTCTTGTTGGCCTTAGCCCACTCTACAAACTTATTAATATCATCTGAAGATATTTCGCTTATATCTGATTTACCTGTAAGATCTATAATACCACTTTCTCCATAATGGAGCTTTCTTTCCTCTACATATAGTTGCTTACGCTTTAAATCAGTTTTAGTAGGATCTGTAACTTTGGTATATTTGATACCCTCCAATGCTAATATATTAATAGCTTCACCCGCTGTAAGATTTTCAACATTAGGTATATTAAGGGCTGTATTATAGCCACCTTTTAGATGCGCTGTAAGTATAGCCTCTAATAGTATTCTAGAATGTTGATCAGATAACTTTGAAGGATTAAGTTTAAAAGGAAATTCCTTGCCATTTTGAGTAGCTTCTGTAATAAGGAATACATTACCTGGATTACCTGTATATTCTGCAAAGCCCCCTTTACTAGAGTGCAACATACCAGAGTTATCAGCTATAGCTACTTCAGCTTCTTTAGCTGTAACAGGGAATACATCAGTTATTTTCTTATTACGTTTTTCTTTTGTCAAAGAGGCTGTTATAGGTCTACCCCGACCTTTCTGAAGGTTAGTAACAGAAGGCCTATTTCCTTTGAGTATCTCCCTAAGCACTCGAATCCTATTAGCCCTAGTCTTACTCATTATGTTCTCTTTATAGATTTCTGTTTGTTCTTTAGTAAGATCACTAGGTACTACAAAGGCATCATAACTAGATACATGGGAATGTACAATAGCAACAGTATTACCTTTAGCGTTCTTTACAGTACCCTTTATAGGTATTTGATCTGTAGGATTAAAGAAAGATTTAGGATTAGGCAGATTATCTTTTATAATACTGTTTATCTCTTCATCTGTAAATGTTTTCTTACTTTGTAAATACTCCTTAAGCTTTGTATTATCATTCCAAAATATCTTATAAGTAAAATCAATACTAAATTCTATAATATGATCTTTAAGGTTTGTAGTAGAAAAGTACCTATCTTCCTTATTGTAGAACTCATCAGGCTCTGTACCCCTTACTTGCTCATCCCCATAATAAGCTACCATTTGTGAAGGATCGTATACTTTAAGAGTATCTTCAGCTAAATGTCTACTAGCTTCATGCAGCTCTATAAAGGTTCTACCAGATTCTTCTGGTGTAACAGGCTCTAGTATCTCCTCGCTAGTTAGAACTTCTTCAGCTCTTTCCCTAGCTTTATCATCTATTAAACCCTGCTCAGTTTCGTTTCCGGTCTCAGATTCAGCTGCTCCTTCTGGTGCTTCCTCAACTCTCCCTTCAACGTCTGATAATTCTGCAGCGGACTTTGTAAGGTTAATTTCTTTCGGAGTTGCGGATCGAATAGCATTGCCAATTCGTTTAAGTTCATTTTGTAATTTCTCCTTTTTAATCTTAGTACCAAATCGTTTATTTTGTATCATGTTAGCCATTGCTTGGCTTAACTGGTCATTGTATATTTGAGCTACCTGTTTTCTAATACCAGCTTTCACCCAAGACGTATAGCCACCTTTATTATCTTTACCTTTGACATGTAATCTACCCTTACGATAATATACAGCATACTCTTCACCAGTTTCAGGTGATCTTACTATGACAAAGTCTTCATTAGCTTCTTTCATTGTTTGCATAGCTTGAAGCCTAGCAAACTCTATTGTAGCTATAGCTGCAGATAGCTCTTCAACAAGTACAGGATTCTTAAAGGTAACTGATCTATTATCACTATCACGCAGAGTAACACCACTAGGATTGCCCTTATTATCTTCCTCTATAGAATCTAGCCTATTATTAGTAGGTATAGTGTATTCATTGCCTTCTATAGTAATAGTCCTACCATCTCCCCTAGTTCTTACATCAAATATGTAATTACCTAGTATAGTAACACCTAAATCTTTTGGTTTAGATGTACTATCTCTTGTAGCTATATCATATTCATTACCCCCTACATCTATGAATTTAGTATCACCACTATCCTTATCATAAGTAAGATACCCTGTCTTACCATCATGTAAAGCTGGTAACATATCAGTACCACTAGCTTCAAATACTGTGGTTATAGGCTGGTTAGTTAAAGTATAATTAGCATACCTATCTATAACATCCTGCTCAGCTTGAGCTTTAGTCCTAGGAGCTACTTTCGTAGTTTCCCCTATAGCTGCTTCACCAGTATAATATTCTTGTTGTTGTTCAGTCTCCCCAAATATAGTAGTCTTATACTCTTGGGTTTTATTATCTACATACTCTTCTACTGTTTGACCATACAATTCTGACTCAGGTACTCCTTCTACGCCTCTTCCCTGCTTTTCTAAAACTGCTAACTCAGCATCATATTTAGCATTAATTTTATTAGGATGGTATTGATTCCAATAGTCGCTCAAAGATTCAACTTCACCATCTATTATTTTTTGAATTGCAGGTTGTAGTGATGCTCTTGCTCCATAATAGAACCCATACCCTCTATTAGTTAAGTCTACTGTAATTTCTTCAGCAGTCTTCCCTTTTTTAATTTGAGCAGCAATAATTTTATCAAGAAGCTCTAGTTCATTCTTAAGTCTGTCTCCCGTAAAGGTTTCTTCACTTTTATCTCTTGGTCTTTTAACTAATATACTCCCTTTAACAATTTCAGACTGCTTTAACTCTTCTTGCCTCCTTCTCTCAATTTCTTGTCTCTGTTCTTCAGTACCACGCCTTTCCTCTTCAGTATAGAGACCCTCAGCCATTGTAGCAGTACCTTTCTGCTCTTCCTCTACAGCTAATTCACCTAGTGTCTGTTCTACTTCTTCCTCTTGTTTCTTCTTTTCTTTCTCATCAGTATTTACTATAGTCTTAGCCCTATCAGCTAATTCAGCTGTATTTCTTAATAGCATCCTATACTCATCCTGCCTAATCTCTTTATCAGCAGTAGCATCAAATAAATCACTATGGGCTTGTTTAATTTCTGGATCAGAACTGGTTACTAAGTCTTTTTCACTAAAATCAGATCTATCTAGCTTTTTATTGTACTCTGTCTCAGTATTTCTTATCTCCCTATTAAGCTTATTCCTAAACTTTTTAGCGAAGCTTTTAACATTAGGTATATCATGTTGTTCAGCTAAATCGAATGCTTCTAACTTTTCTTTAAGAGCATCTAACTTAAGCTTAGTACTAAGAACATCTATAAAATCCTTACCCAAATCTTCAGCAGTATTCCTAACTTCTCCTTCTGTTTGGTTTAAGTATTCTACCCTAGATTGCTCATCTCTTTTAGCTTGAGTATACTTTTTATTAAGATTGGCCATTTTAGAAGCTGCAGCTAATGCTTCTGACTCGCTTAATTTACTGAGATTCCTATTAGACTTATAATTCTTAAGTATCTTAGCACCAGCCTTAAAAGCAGCCTTTTCATCTTCTATCATCTCATTGGTAATACCATAGTCTTTGGCAAGTTTGGATCCCTTAATCCTATCCATTATATCAAGGAATCTTTTCGATCTATCCTGACCATATATAAGGTTACTAGTCTTTTGTTTAGCACTCCTCTTACCGAGCCCCATAAACTTACCTAGTATCTGTTCCCTATAAGTATCTTTTTCAGCTTGAGATTCGAGATCGAACATTTGCTCTACCTCTTTCTTAGTTCTAGCAGATGACAGTATATCCCTGAAATTAGCAATAGTAGATGAAGCTGCTGTAAAAGAACCACCCATTAAAGCACCTGTTCTAGTAGCTTCCCTAAACTCTTTACTATCAGCTAATTCTTGTTCGCCTAAACCTAGTATAGCATTTGTAGATCTGATTGATGCATCAAAATATGTCTTTATATAATCTTTAACATCAGATATCTCCTCTAGAGTACCATCTTTATACGCTTCTTGCCATATAAACTGATTACCTTCTTCTATAGCCTCTGTATAAGCATTACATACAGTAGAACCTACACCTACAAAGGCTCTCCTCATAGCAGCAGAACCAAAGGCTTTGCTTATATTAGGGAACCAAGGTATAGCTAATATAACTGTTTGAGCTATATCTTCTGACATTAAGCTCATATTAGCTTTCTTAAGGTCATCAAGGCCCTCATAAGCATTCATTCTAATAGCTCTAGCCTCCTCTTCATCAGGCTCTCTACCGTAAGTATTTATAAAATCTTGTTCCTCCTGAGCTAATTTCTCTTCATACGCTTGACCAGCTTCAGCCTCACTTTCATGCTCACGCATCTTAACCAAGGCAAACGCCCCAATACCTGCACCTACTACTGTACCTAGTGCCATACCCCATGGACCACCTAAACCTAAACCAGCTAAAGCTTTAGTAGCTATTGCGGGACCTAATGCTGCACCTAACTGCCACATCCAGTCAAAAGCTCCGCCAGCTAGTACTTCCCCAGATTCATATTTAAGAAAAGTACCAAAGCCATAGTCACTTGGTATGAATGGGTTACCAGTACCCTCATCGGCTATAGCAGCTGCTTTCTTAAGCTTATAAGGCAGCGATTGTTCAAACTCTCTTATTTCTTCTTCTTTAGCCTGTATATCCCCCTGAAGTGATTCTACTTTAGTTAAAGCTAATTCCCTACTAGCTCTTAAATCCCTAAACTCTTCCATAGATAAATTATCAGAATCTTTTAGCTGTTCATCTATCTTATCTAGTTCATTCTGGGCGGTAGCTAGTTCATCAACAACCCTAGATTTTTTAAAAGAGTTATAATGTTCCCTAAATGAATCAGCCCAATTAGACCATCCACTCTGAAAGTTGGTTTGTATAACTCTAGGATCTGCGGAAGGTTGGTTTTTATAATCACCTTTGGCTATGAACGGTAGATTTTGAGCTACTCTAATCTTAGCAAGCTCTTTAACTAATTCCCTATTTTGCTGTCTTTGAGCTTCAGCAATAGCAGTACCAATAGAACTAGCTCCTTTGCCTACTTCAGGGCTATATGATAGTTCATCAGTACCTTCAGAACTAGAGTAGTAGTCGCTGTAGTCTACAGGGTAAGCACCTATATTATCAGCACTTACATTACTGCTAGCTGCTTTATTGCCTACAGCAAGATCTGTATCAATATCAGTATTAATATCAACCTGGTCACCACCAGGTGTATTATAATTCATATCGCTTAAGTAAGCTTTATATTCAGGGTTATTAGCCATAAAAAAGTTTATTCGTTATTTAGTTTTAACGTCTTCTGCAATTGATCTCCTAGAAGGAGTTGTCTTACCTCTATTCTGTTGCATCTGAAGTAATTCCCTTAGAGCATTCCTCTGACTACGTACATCCTTTGTAATACCAAACATCCTAGCATATTCTTCAGACTGGGGCTGTCCACTAGTAACTGGTATTAGCTCTGAAGTAAGAGCATTAGTCATATCTTCAGCTCTGTCGGGTAGAGCAGTATATAGATTAATACGCACTATCTCTTTAGTGTTTCCATTACTATCCTCTATTTCCTCTATATAAGCTGAACCAGAATCTACAAGATCTTTAAGGCTAGGTAAGTCAGTACCATGTTTATCTTCAGCTCTTTCTATCATATTCTCTGCTTGATTCTTAGACATCTCTATGGTACCACGGGAATATAGTTGACCTTCCCTAGTTAATATCTTATTGTTAACTTGAGCTGGTTCATACTTATATTTTCCTTCAAGACCTGCCAACTCTTTACCTAACATGTTTGCTTTAGTATATTTATCTGCCTTCTCTCTTATACCTTCTGGTAGTGACTCTTCAGCACTTTTAATACCTTCCTTAATATCTCTAGATATATCAGCTAGTAATTCTTTCTTTTCTGTATCACCAACAGTCTCATCCCTCATTTTGGCTGGTATATCGCCATAATCTTCCTCTAAATTGCTATCAGTAGCTAATTCATATGCTTTAGCTAATTTGTTGTAATTAGAACTTTTTTGACTAGAAGATGTTGGAGCTCCCATATAGCCTACATATTCATACTTGCCTGAAGATTTCAGGTTGCTAGGAGTTAAACCTTTCTTAGACACATCACCTAACAGCTTACTAGCCTCATCTATAGCAGAGATTTTCTCAGCATTAGCTTGTATATTTGCTAGATCTTCAGGTCTACCTAAACCTAAGTCAGGTAATATACTGCTTTCTTCAGCAAATTGGCCTAAGTCTAATCTACCCTTATCATCTGTATTCATCCAACGATGCATAGTCTCTTGATCGAAAGTTTGAACTTCCTTAGTCATAAGATCTTCAGCTCTTTGAGCGTACATAATATCAAACATGCTCGCACCAGCTTGTTCCTGCTGTGCTTGACGCCTACTCTCTACAGCAGACCAGTTAGTATCAATACCTGACTCAGCTGCAATAACTCTCCTAGCTGTTTCATCATATAAAGCTCTCTCTATATTATTGACTAGATCCCTAGACATTTCAGGAGCTTCCCCAGCTTTTACTTGCTGCCTAGCTATATACTCGGCTTGATCACTCAATGCTCTACCCGCTTTACTAGTTCTAAAGTCATTAGGTATACGTCTTAGTACTAAATCGTCAGACTCTTCATCTTGAACATAACCTAACATCCTACCTACCCTATCAGGTAGTACTCCTGTCTGACCAAATTCTAAAGTATCTTCACGTATATCATCAAGCATAACATCCCTAATATATTCATTAGGATCTGCCATCTCTTCAGGAACTGTACTAAACCTAAGAGTCCTACGACCTTCAGGTGTAACAGCGCCTTCAGTTTCATACTCAGCTAACTGTTCCCTTATCTGATTAACTTTCCAAGAAGGTAGTTGATAGCCATACTCCTCTAATCTTTCCCTGGTTTCTGCCGCTTCTTGTGCAGCACTTTTAGCTTCTCCCCAAAAGGGATCTGATAATATTTCAGACCTAACATTTTGAAACCTATTCTTAAAACCAGGAGACCTAAGATTATAGCCTTCTTCTTCAGCTAATTGGTTTATAGCTTGTTTAGCTGCGTTAGCTTTAGCTTTAGCTGTCCTAGCATCTCCACCACCGATACCTAAAGCTCTACCTGAAGTACCTTCTGCAGCTTCCTCTGTGGACAATTGTCCAGAGCCTAAACCACCTATAAACTGTTGAGCAGCCTGACGATAAGCATCTTGTTCTTTCTGCATCTGCCCAGCCATAGCACCTAACTCCTGAATTGGGGGAGCTACGTAACTAGGTTGATAATAACCTTGAGCAGGTTGTGTATATTGACTAATTGGCATATTATTAATTATTATTTTTTAAATATCTTTTATACGCAGTATTAAATATATCACCCCTAGTAGGATTGAAATTAATACTACCTTGCTGACCTACATCATAATCAGGTAAGTACTGATTAAGTGCTCCACGCCACATTTCAGTATTACGCCTAGACTGTACATCTTGCATAACACCCCTAGCACCAGCACCTAACTGACTCATACCAGTACTTATTAACCTATCCTTAGCTGCCTGAGTGCCTAACCTACGATTTAAGTTAGCCTCTTCTAACTGCTGCCTACGTTGTGCTTCCCTAGAGCCCATGTTAGCTAACATACTAGCATTCTGTTGCCTATATTGATTCTCTACATTTTCTTTACGTCCGTATATATTAGCTTTGGTCCTAGCGTCTTGACCTTGTAATGCAGCTAAATTAGCTAAGTATTGCGCAGAACTAGGAGCTGTTTCCCTTAAGTTTCTTTCAGCTGTCCTAGAAGCTATATTAGCTTGTTGTAGTTGAGGCCTAACATCGTATCGCCTATCCCTCATTAGATTAAGTATCTCTTGCTTATAGGGATTCTGTTGGTAATTTATATCTGTTTGAGCTTTTTTACCAAACAGCCCTTTACCTATATTATATAAAGCAGGCGCAAATTGAGCTGCTACACCTACCCCAGTACCTACTTTGCCCCAGTTAATACCTTGTCCACCAGCTTCAGGTGCTTCTGGTGAGCTCATAGGAGCTAGTTGAGGATTGTTAACATCGTAGGTTTGTTCCTGTCCTATACCCCTTATACCAGATAACTTGTCAGGATTAGAGGTATCAAGTTGCATCGCAGCCTCATCATCTATATCTATATTATTTAAATCATACAACTCTGGACTTAAATTATGCCCTACAAATCTACCAGGATCATGAAGAGGCCTATTAGCGGATGTACCACTAGGTGTCCAAGTATTGCCTATAGTTTGATTATAGGGACTAGGAGCTAACTGTGGGTTATTAGCATTATAAGTCTGACCCATACCTTGTAAAGGTAAAGAACTCATTTTAGAACTCTCACCCCACCCCCAGTCATCAGAGTTACCCCACATAGCTTCTATAGGACCCCATCCGGTTGTACCACCTTCCTGCATTTTACGGTTGCCTCCAGAAGTTTTCTGACTCTCTTGTTGTTGCATTAAATCCATATATTCTTTATTCACTTTAGCTAACATCTTCTCTGCAGTACGTTTAGCTATCGGAGTAGGCTTACCTTCCATTACTTTCTTATAGTTATTATACGCTCTTTCTAATCTCCTACCTAATTCTTTATATTCCTTATTATCACTATTCTTAAGATCACCTAGAACTTGAGTACCTTTAGGTAGGTTCATATCTATACCACCATTTTTATGTGTAGGAGTACCTTGTGGTACCTGTTTAATAACACCAGCTGGGGTTCTATAAGTTTCTCCCTTCTCTAATTCAGCATTAGGACCGCTATTACCATAAGGTATCATACCGCCCATAGGCATTTGATAAGGAGAAGTATACTGACTTTGGTGTTGGGGCTGCATTTGTGCTTGTGCAGCTTGTGCTGTTTGTTGGGCCTGCATAGCTTGCTGTTGTTGAGCTGCTTGTTTATCTCCTTGTATTTCACTGCCTATCATGCCTGCACCAGAAGATATCATGCCCATACCAGCCCCCTGTAATCCTGGAACAAACATAGCTCCAGCTCCTCCTAACGCTAACGCACCACCCAGTATACCCTGTTTATTCTCACCTATCCAACCACCTAAGTTGTATTCAGGTAATTCACCCTCATAATTTTTAACCTTTTTAGCTGCTCTATCTAAAAGCTTCTCCTTTATATCAAAGTCACCTTCTTCACTAGTACCTATCATAAACCCCTGATTTCCGTATAGATTACCTTCTTTACCTACCCTAACAGGGGATTCAGATTCGACTATACCGAATCTATCATTAACTCTAGATAACCTACTCCTCAAAGAATCTGGGGATTCTGTTTGACCTAAGTAACTAGCAACATTAGAGGGGTATACCTGATTTAAATACCAACCCATGTTAGACCTATTTATAGGCCTAAAATTAGGATTTGATATATATTCACCAGGTTTACCGTATTCTTTGGTCTTAGCCATATTATGAGAATAGACATCAGCACTTGGGGAACCTGATACAGGACCACCTTTTTGGTATTTCACTTTGTTCGTTTTTTCAGACATCTTATTTTTATTATTATTCTGTTCTACGGGTATGTAATTATTATCGCTACCTTTTTCATAATAGACCCTATCATATATTTCTGGTGTCCTATCTAAAAACTTATTAGCTAAAGGATTCTTTAAATCCCATTTATCATAAAAGGATACGTATTGACCTCTTTCATCTTCACCTCTACCTACTGTTATATCCCCAGAAAAAGTTAAATAAGGTAGCTCACTAACTCCACCTTCCCTAGTATCTAAAACAGCCTTATCTTTATCACCAAGAGCTTTCATAGCTCTATTGAGAAATTTCCCCCTATTGTAATCTTTAGGAGTATAATAAGTAACATCCTGTTCCTGGCTTATAGAAGGAGCGTATTTAGACTTGTTAAAGCTTCTAGTGGGTTCTCTACCCCCTAAAGCATATCTCCACATATCTTCCCTTCTTTCGCCTACAGGTGCTCTACCTCCACCTACTATAATATTGCCTATTGCTGGAAGTATATTACCCAGTGTATTACTATAACCTAGAGGTTGAATATTTTTATATATCCTTTTATCTAACTTAGTAAATTTGGGATCTCCGTTTGCCATATCCTATATTATTTATTAGCTTTCCTAGCGTTCCGTGCGAAATTAGCTTTCTTAGCTATCTTACCACCTTGTTTCAAACCTTTCTTTATACAAGCTTGTGTAACACCATTATAGCCTTGTTTTTTACACCAGCGAGTAAAGCTGCCTTCAGTACCTTTACGCTTCATACGTTTAGAAGCTTTACCCATCCAATCCTTATTAGAACCTTTCTTTTTAGCCATGGCTTTAATTTTATCTATATGATAACCTATACTTAGTTACAAATAATGGGAAGTTAAATCTATACCCATTAACATTATCATATTTAAGTTCTACAATTAAATATTTATCACGCATCCTCTCCTTGAAACTCTTACTAGAGTCTAAGTTACCAGCATCGAATATATCTGGATTATCAGCTAGATCTACAGTAACTGCATTCCTAGGAATTCGCATAGACCAGTCTTTACCACGCTTATCTATATTGTCGCCTACAGTAAGACTTACCCAATCTGAATTCTGATAAGTGTTGTATACCCTAGCTTCATCTAATGTATCATAAAATATATTCTTATCGCTAGAGTCTGTAGATTTATTTATATAGTTAAATACATCAAATATCTTAGTTAAGCCTATATCAGAAT
>CAZPTG010000001.1:0-64060 GCA_964589355.1 uncultured Spirochaetaceae bacterium | reverse complement strand
CACTTAAATCTATACCTTCAGTACTAGTAGTCTCTACATCAGCTAAAAATAGCCTATTATCTTTACTCTCTAATAACCTAGCTTTGCTTATTATGCTGGAAGCACTAGTAGTAGTACTAGATTCTACTAGTAATTCCTCTAAAGTTATAGTACCTTCGTAGCTAGAACCTGTATCTGTAAACTTGTAACTAGTAGTCCCTGAAGACATACTTACCTGACTAATCCTGTTTATTAAGGGAGTACCAGTAATAGAATCGTAGTGTACAGAGTAAGGTATAATTTTATCATATAATTTAACTATAGAATCAGTAACTGTAACTTCCATAATGAATGCCTTACCACAGTTTTCATCTACGTCTGAGCCTGTATATGTCCTAGTATTAGATGCAAATTCATTCGATTTAGATATGTGATATAGTCCAGTTAAGTTAGATATAGGAGATTGACTACCGCTATTTGATACAAATCTATAAGCGTATTGAACAGTACCCGCTAATAAAGACCCATTACCTATAGAAGACAATTCTATACTAGAGTCCGTAAAAGGAAATGAAGGTGAAGAAGATAGACTACTTGGTGATACATAGTATCCTGAATCATCTTTAACACCTTCAGGAGCATCTAATACATTAAAACGCCTTATACCAGAAGTACCGTCAAGCCAATATAGGTTTTCAACATTATCAGTTTCAGCCCTCAGTATAGCAGATATATTAGTACTGGTATCCCAGCCAAAACCCTCATAACCAGAATAGCTATATATAGCGTCATAATCACTATACAGCTCTTTATGAGAACTTACAGTGCTACCATCAAATACTACTTCATATATTGAAGAGTGGTCAGAACCATCTGCAACTAGAAATAGTATTACTCTGCTACCATTAACAGTATAGCCTATAAGATCGTAGTAATAGGAGCTTTCAACACTATTAAGCCTAATATCTGTATTAGCTAAAGACAGCGTATTACCTTTTATATTCTCTAGTGCGCCAGTAGAGTTATATTCATCAGCAATGAGCCTTAGATTCTCAGCATGGAGATACATATTAGGCTTCATGACGCTATAGTCCAAATCTTTATTCATGCCGCCTGAAAAAGTACTGGCGTGCTGTTGTTGTTGTTGTTTAGGCATAATTAGCTAAAATTCCTCAGTTGTTGTTGTTGATTAAGATTCTGCATAAACTTCTCCCCTTCATTTATCTTAGGGATAAGTCTTATCCAACTGTTCTTAAGTGACTCTAGTTCATCTATAGATTTAGGACCTACAGATTTACCATACGCCTGTTTGACATAGAAGCGCCATTTACTGGCAGCGTGTACATATATTTCTTTATCCTTTAGCTCACCTCGTATCCATTGCAAATAGAATATCTTAGTAGCTATATACCAAAAGATAGCATCTATAAAGCTTTGATTATCTGATACCATTGGATAACCATAGTAGTCTAAGGGGATGGCTAGGTATGAAATCATCAAGTACCCAGTCTTAACATTAGTTTTAATATACCCTGGTACTATCTTATACTCCAACAAATCTGTATTAACTGTACCCCCATCACTAGACATTTGTATTACCCCCTCATCTAGTAAAGTCCTTAATATAGATTCAGTTTCTTCGTCAGTATTAAGCTTTGTCACTGCTTCTTCATAGGTTAAATCAAATAACCTCATAGTAAGATCTATAAGGTCTGATGTGGCTACATTACTTAAGTCTACAGCCCCATCTAAATGCTCATGGTCTATATCTTTAGTTAGACCATAATTACCTGAGAAACTGCCCGAAGCATACTTCATTGGATAGAAGTTATCAGAACTCTCTTCTAGAGCATATGCAACTTGAATTACCTGTTTACAGTCATACGGTAAAGGAGCTTGGTAATCTGTTATTTTCTTTAGTGGTACACCAGCTTTACCTGTAACCTTTTGTACATAAGAATTTGGGGCTTCTATCTTCTCTAAAGCTTCTGCAGCCCATTCAACCATATCGTTTATAGGTACATCAGATTCACCTAAGCCTAAATCTGCATATACTTTAGATATGATACTCTTCAATGATATTAAATTATTCATATAAATTAGTTTTCAAAGTAGTCAGCCAGTTTATTTTTTATAATGTGAGCTAACCTACGCTTATTACCCCTTGAGGGTATAAATCTGTAAAAACTCTTATGTTTAACTACAGCCTTCCTTTTATCCCATTTGAACATATACTTATATCCATCACTATGTTCGTTAAAATGGTATATAGTTTTGCCATACTTCTTTGTTAAATTAAAATCTACCGATAGCCTTTTCTTCCTACCCATGCTAGACTTTAGTTTAATTATTCTAAGGCTACCTAACCTATAAGGCATCTTAAAAGTACCAGCTTCATATAGCATATAGTCTACCATACTAAGTACAAAGTCCTTGTTTATATCTGCATATTCTTCTTTAGATATAGCATAGGGGGAATTATTAAACTTATCAGCTATATAATCTTCATACATGTTAATAAAAGTGTACGAATCTTTAACTATATTTTCGCCTCTTTTACTCATTACTAACCGGCTGTTTTTCAACATTAGGACTTAAATTAAACTGGGCATCATTAGAGGTATCACTAGGTGCTCTAGAGATAATACCCAGCTCCTTGCTTAATATCATCTGTTTTAATATAGGTACTTTATCTTGCGGTAAAGGATAGTTAGCGTACCAATTTGTATCGTTACTATCTTCAACTTCTAATGGATTCTCAAATATACCACGTATATTGATATACTCTAATTCTTCAGAACCTTTGATGTATATACGCTGATTGCGTAGTGCAGCTGTCTCATCCTTACCAGTGTATTTCCTATACTTCTGCCAATGTAATCTACTGTAAGGTACTACTTGTATTTGTTTACCAAGAACAGTACCAACATACTTAATACCACTACCTAGTGGTAAATCCAATGTTTTAGGCAATTGGTTTTTAGTCCTAAGTATATAATAATCAGAGTCTATACTATTATCTTCAGCTTCATCAACAAACTCAAGCTCTTCATTATCTAATTCCTGTAAGTAATCTGGATTAAGACTATAACCCTTAGTTAAGTCCCTACGAATTAGTAAAGCCCTGTATTGATGTACCCAATCTTCTATCTGTCTGATAGAAACTGGCTCACTTTGATTAACTATAGATCCCCTGATTATAGTAAGTAAATCTTTAGTAAGTTTTTCTAGATCTATACCCATTTTATATTAATTAATATTTTACAGAATCCAGTACTATATATTTACTTTGGACTATTGTATAAATATCAGTACCATCAGTAATATTTATTTCGTATATATACGTTCCAGCTGATATATCATTATCATCAGGATCTACTTTAAAAGTAACATTCAGCCCATCTACGCTACCAGTTATTTCAAATGTTGTACTGCCACCATAATCATCCTTTACAGTCAGGGATGGAGTATAGCCGCTTAGGGATGAAAGACCTGACACGGTACATACTATCTCTGCTGCTCGACCCATTCATTATATACCGCCTCCGCTTCTTTATCATTTAAGGTCTTGGTTTCGGGCATAGCTTCAAGACTGTCAATAATCTGCTTTGCCCTGCCCCACATTTCATCTACTTTCACGGTACGCCACCGAGTATACTCGTGTTTGATGGTGTTATCGTCTATCCGCTCAAATGTTCCTATGTTGCTTTCTGCCATAATTAACTGGTTGTCTCTATAATAGTATAAGTATTGCTATACCTTCAGCTATAGCTACACCATAACCTACAAGTTTCCTATTCTTTTGTTTAGTAATTTCTTCTTCATACTCTGAGGCTAAATCTCTATACATATTTTTTACTTCACTTATTTTCTCAACTTGTAACTCAAGATTATCATTCCTTCTAGTTAAAGTAGCTATCTCATCTTCTCTCAGCCTATTTATACTTTTTAGATGCTGTATCTGATTTTGCTGATTGTCTATAATCTCGCCTCTTTCCCTATAATCTATATGAGTATCTACTATATCTTTAGCTGTAATATCTTGAAAAGCTATATAAATAGAGCTATCACCTCCAACAAACCCTACATCTAAAAGCTCGTAATTATCGCCAGCATAATGATCTACAATGTATTGAGCTATAGAATCTATAGGCATGCTATCTACTTCAGCTTTTAAACTATCGTATTTAGCTGCTATCTCTTCTTTAGCTTCTTTCTCTAACCACCATAATTTTTTGTACCTCTCTACTTCTTCGGATAAGCTATCGCTCCTATCAGATTCTTTAGTATAAGCTTCCTCAAGCATATTAATACTATCCTGTTGAAATTCTATACTATCCTTCAAATTTATATTCTTTTCCTGAAGAGCTTGTTTATCTTGCCTGTCCCCATGCCACATAATAGCGACAAATATAAGTGCAGCTGCACCTACTATATTAAGAATTTTCATGACTATTGTTTTTATTGTTATTATTCTTACCAAACTTTCTACCAGCTTCTTCTGTTATTATCGCACTCATACCAGAAGGTATGCCTACAGACCAATAAGTACTATCCTCAGTATAAAAACTTAAAACTGCTGATAAAAGTATGACAATGTATCCAGCTATCCTAGGAGCTGTTAAAAATTGTTTACCCTTCATAGTATCTGTATTTAGTCTTGTTACCTTTCTTATATGCAACTAAAGCTTCATTCCTATTATCTTCAGTAGATACATAACTTACATGAACCCAGTCAGGTTCTTCCTCATTACCATGCTCCCAAACTAACTGGTCATAGTCTAAGTTTCTATAGATATAATTAAATATTTGACTGTTATTTATAAAGCCGTACATATCTGCATCTAGATCTACAGCTTCCCCGAATAGGTGCTGACTATTTTTAGAGCCACCTATACGCTTATTTAGCTTCTTAGATCTGTAGAAACTAGCTATACCTATAGGCCTACCATAATAGCTCCTTAGAGGCTCAAAAATACGCTGAGCCACTCTCTTCATGTTATCCTCTATACAATAACAATACACGTTATTATCTATCCCATATTTAACAGCTGTGTAGGATTTAGTAGCTTCTTTATAACTTATATGTTCACTGATTCTATCCATAGTACAATTTTATTAAGCTGATATCCACAGTAGTACACCTACTGCAATAGATACTACTGATGCAGCACCATATACAGTCCATCTAAATCTTTCTAATTTCTCTACTCTTTTTTCAAGTTCTTTAGTCTTTTTCTCTTCAAGGTCCCTTACTCTTTCTATCCAACCTTTTTCATGATACTCACTGCCAAGCAAAGCTGTAGCCATATCATTAACTCTTTCCTTAAGCCAATTTACATCTTCTTTCAAAGCTTTAAACTCTCCATTTGGTATCTTGTATTCTACTCTTTTAGTATTTTCTTGCATAGTTTATATTTATAGACTTATTAAACTTCTAGCTTTAGATTAAGATTGTATTGAGTACCACATATATCATTTATATGTGTAATTATATCTTCCATCTCATCCCTGGTAAAAAAGTTTATATTCTCATCTTCTTCATCAGCCTCATCATAGTCCTGTAGTACATATTCATTAACTATATCTATATAGGCATTAAGTAACATTAGGTTAACCATATCTTTAGTGGAATCTTTACCTAACGCTTTATCTTTGGCTAACCTTTCAGCCTGCTGGGATGAGTACCAATAGATTTGTAATTTATAGTTATTAAATTCTGATTGAGTCATTACTCTTTAGGTTTTAATGGGTTATTCTTTCCCTCTAAGATAGAATTAATCTGACCATAGATAAGTATACCGTATATCTTAGGTAGTTTATTTTGAAGCCTGACTAATTCCTCATTTGTAAGATCTATTTCTTTTTTAGCTTCATTCAACTTCATGAATATATCAAAGTCTTTAGCTTTATTAGTCTCTTCCTTCTCTAGCTCTGTTAAAGCTATATTCTTTAGAAGTACGCCTAATTGAGGAGCTTCTTGTTTACCAGCATCATTACTGATAGTTAGCTTTTCACCATTGGCGTTATAGAGGTTCTGTGTTAAATCTATTTTCATATTTATTTGATTTTAGTATATTCTTATAGTCTACGTATAACTGTAAAAATTGTTACCCTATTATTTATTTAACAAAATTATGGTATCGGAGGTAAACTTATATCTTCATAGCTATCATTAGAGGGAGTAGCATTATCCCATACAACCTTTATTATGTATATACCATACCTGTAAGTATCGTCAGCAGCAGCCATTAAATATATAATATCTTTACTACTATCAGTATCTGTTTCACTAGAAGTTACGCTTTCTATGATAAAATTTGAATTGAGCCCAGCTTTAGTATTTACAGTATGACTACTTTTATATGTAAGACTTGTAGAGGTATAAGAGAATCTATGTATTACAAATAAATCATTATTATCTTCGTATCTAATAACATATAAATTATCTTCACTAGCACACATAGTATGCCCCATCCAACCTTTTTCGCCTGTAATTTCATCGCTATATCTAACAGATCCAAACGTATTTATACCAGGATTGTTATAATCAAACTTATATCCTACAACTTCTTGATTTTCATTATAACCATCTGAATAATAAGCATTAATTGTATTACGTACAGCAAATATCTCGTTCCAAGAAGGATAAGGTCTTGCATAAAACGGTGTAGCCATTTCTTCCCTAAAATTATTCCCAGGATCTAAATTAGATGTCTCCCATTCCTGTCCCCAATTAGTTCCAGGAGTTGTATCAAGTTCCCTAATCCTAAGTTTTACAGGGTCTCCACTCCCGTCAAGTACTATAGCTGCAAAATAAGAAGTGTTTGTAAATCCTTCTCTATCTATCAACTTATGATGTATTTCTTCCCAATCTTTGTTGGATGCTTCAGAATGATACTGAACTTCATCTTTTATAGATCCATCATTCTTAGAACCATCTAAATGATAGAAAAATGACCACACCTCTATATCATCACCAGGACCTTCTTGTAAATCACTCATAAGGACAACAGTCCTGGGAGAGCCGGTAGAATCATAATCTGATACCATTATACTCTTTACTTTTGAATTCATGGTATAATAATAATCACCTGTACCGTAGTCAAAAAAAGTAATATTAGCGTCAACACCATCTCTATCCTCTATTTTAAGCTCATGCCACCATACTTTTCCCTCAACATCATCTAATGTGTATATAAAAGGTATAAACAAATAAGCGCTAGAAGTGTTAGAGTTATAGTATAAGTCTATGTCTCTAAGATTACTATATGTTTCTGTGGTACTAGTATTGGGATTGTAGTAACTATTAAAAGAACTTATTAATGCAATATCGCCAGTATCCCATATTTTAAAAATAAAAATATAATCTGTATCTGTCACAGCTACCAGATAAGGTCCAGCAGTATACATACATACAAAATAGCTATAAATAGCTGTTATAGATGAAGCTTGATCATCTCCATAATTTCTAAAATACAGTTGTTCATATCCGCTTTTATCATCTTTATGAGGATCAAAACCGGAAGGAATGTATGAAGTATCAAAATTATCTGCAATAGACTCCTCAAAAGATTGATAAAGATTATCTGTACTAGGATTTACTTCATCTACTATATTTAATAATGTAAAACTATCTGTATTTGGTACTGCCATATTAAATTTCCTTTAATTCTTTGATTTGTTGTTCTAATCTAACTACTTTAGCTAATAATAAGTCTATATAAGCAACCTGTTTATACCCTTCTTTATTCTCACTAACAAACTCAGGATTGATCTTTTCAACCTGTTGAGCTGATACACCATATCTTAGATTATCACTGTCTTTAAAATTAAATGAAAATATATTAATGTCATCAATACTATCCTGGATAGCATAACAAACATTTTCTTTTAACCTCATATCTGAAGATAGTATAAAATTATTTGCTGTAATATTACTAGATACAGTCAAAGCACCTGTCATAGAAACATTACCCAATGTATCTATAGATATGCCTTCAGAATCTCCATCTCCAGATAAATAATTACCATTAAGGTCTATATTCTGCGTAGCAATATGATTTCCGAGATTATCACCATCTCCAGTAGCAGTACCACAATCTTCTGATTTAGCTCTAACTATGCCGTCTCCATCTACATATAAGCACCTATTACCTCCTGAAGGATCCGTTAAATTTCCAAGTTTAAGACCTGAAGATGTAAATTCGTTTACATAGGCTGTATTGGTAGAAGGCGAATCATCTGCATCTAAATTATAATAACTTTTAGTTATACTAGCAAATGCAGTAGTGACAGTTTTTACATATCCGTACCCTTTCCAACTTGAACCATCATTAGATTCATCTAAATATACTTTATAAGATACCGCACCAGTTACATCTGTCCACGATGATTCTAATTCACCAAAAGTTTCTTCTAAAGAAGGTATATCAAGAGTAGGTGAAGCGGATGAAGCTACTGTTTCACCTAATTTTGATTTGGCAACTATTTTAACACGATAATAAGAATCATACGTACTACCTGACGAAGTATTATAATTAGGAGATAAACTAACATTTGAAGGTACAGACATTTGATTTATACCAACATTAGTACTATTTATATATATAGCATTAGTTGTAATATTGCCATTATCTGTAACATCTTGTAAATCTAAACCACTAGATGTTACATACCTACCATCCAAATCCTGAGTAATTGTACCACTATCCTGTCTAGTCAGAGTTAATATACCTGTCGATGTATCAAAAGACATCAAATTTATCTTATCTCCATAGGCAGTATCCCAATTAGATATATTAAGATTAGATCCTATAACTGTACCTGATGCAGCTATATTTCCTGATACATCTAAGGCTTCTGAGGGGTAGATGTTTTGATTAACTCCTGTATAAAAATTGCTTCCTGATCTAACTATTGTTAATGCTGTTTCAGCTATAGTTCCTTCTCTTTGTATATAGAAAGAATGATTGCTTTTACTTCTATCAAATTGGATGCGATTATCACCATCAAGATTAAAATATAATCTTCCTTGTAATGCAATACTCCCATCCACATCCAACGCCTCCGCCGCCGCTGTGGTTTTGCCTACTGAGAGATTGCCTGCAAAATAACTATTTTCTCCATCAACTCCTATTCGTACATCTCTAGTGCTGGTTCCATCTCCTTTATAGAATTCTACTGCTTTGGTTCCTGTAGTATTAGTTAACCTGAAGAATCTCATTGTTGCTGAAGACGCAGATAAATCAGGGAAATCAAAATCAGAGAATGTAGGATTATCAGACCCTCTTGAAAACTTCAATCCTCGTGGAGAACCTATCATCTTAATAGATCCCATGATATCTAAAAATTCGTCCGCCGCTGTAGTTTTGCCTATTGAAAGTCTGTCAGAAAAGTAGGAATACCCTGTGCCATCAACTTGTAAAACCCCGTCTGTGATGTTGACGTTGCCTTGTGAAAAATTATGCGTCAATGCCCTGTAATTAATTGTTTTCCAGTCAGCAACCCCATCATCATAACTCCCTATGTTAAGGTTTTTGTCCTGATTTGAAAGTGGGGCAAGGTATCCTGAACCCCTGTTGATGTAAATACCAGCCGATCTTAATTCTGTATATTCATCTGTCCCTGTAGTTCTAATGTATTTATCCGTACTATTCCCCTGATCAGTCACATTTTGCAGGGTAGGAACAGATTCCAAAGGCTGGCCTGACATAGCTCCCAGATAGCCCCATTGTGTATTTGAAATAGTCTCTGTATTAATATTCTCTAACTGAGTAACCTCTGCATCCGTAAGATTTTGAAGGTTACTGCTCAAGCTCAAATCTGATAATACTTCTGAATAGCTCCTGCCTTCCAACCCATTTGCAGTAAACTTAGCATAGTCGTTATCTGCTGCATCCGCGTCATCTATTTGAACTATCTTATTATCGGCTATACCCACATCTACATCGAATGTCCTGTTGGCAGATATATCGCCTCCCCCAGTTAATCCTGTGCCTGCTGTTAGGGTTACGCTTGTATGATCTATATGTTCATTTGAAACATAATTGCTAAGAGAGTTATGGTCCACACCAGCTTCTAATACGCTTGCTGTTATACTATTACCAGCATCATCATATGTAAGATCAATTGAAGTAGTGTCAGTTAATATAGTTCCTACTGCATCTTGGGCTCTTTCGCCAGTGAAGTACTGATTACTAGCTCCCTCGCTTAAATCGTCAGTTGTTTTACCAGAAAAATCTGTATCAAAATCTGATGAATCATAGGTTGTCCAGCCTACATCATTTGTATAGTTTGAAAGATTAGGTTCAACCTCAAAATCCACCTCATTGTTTGTATCATCATAGGTAACAGTAATTAAGGTTTGTGTACCAGTTAGCACATCCCAGGCATAATCCTGTACAGTTTCTTTATAATTTGAAATAACAGTCAAATCGTTTGGAACAGACAATGTTATTTTGTTGTTGGTATTATCAGGAGTTATAGTAACATTTCCACCATTAACTAAATCTACATTTCCACCAGCATTTGAAACCCCATCAATACTAACCAAGGCACTTACCTGGGTTGCTGTAACTGAGTGTGGATTATTCGTTAAAGCAGAATGGCTCTCCCCAATTGTTAAGGTGTTGCCTATGTCATCATAAGAAAGAGTAATTGCATCAGATGAGGCTAATAAGTTGTTTACCCTGTCATCCACCCTTTCGTTTGTATAATAAAGATTAGTCCCTTCTGACAAATCCCCTGTATCATAATTACTTAATAGAGTTGAATGATAAGGAAGTGTATTGACAAAATCAATCCAACTGTTAGTTGTGTCCCATATACCTATATAGTTATCAGAAGGACTGTCTGGTCTTGTAGCTACAGCTTGTAAACTGCCAACTTCACCTAATCTCCAAAGATCGGTAGTTTCATCAAAACCCCAGCGATAGTTCGTCAATGTTCCCCTGTCAGCCTCCCAGCCTGCAAAACCCGCTGTAATACCTGAACCTGTTTCACCTGAATTAATAATTGCCAGATTATCTTCTATCTCTACAGTCTCCGTATTGGTAATAAATTCAGTACCATTAACTGTCAAATCCCCAGAAATAGTAATACTATCATCTATATATTGTCCAGATCTACCAGCTAAAAGAAGATACTGAGAATGATCATCATCCCCTAATCCTGCTAAATTACCGTGATCAGTGACACCTGATGAAGTAAATCTATCTACAAAGGGACTTTCTACACTATATAATGTAGTAGAGCTTTTCTGTACTATAATTTTCCCTATCAAAGTACTATAAGCAGAAAGAAGTCCTGGAATATCAGGTGGAGGTGTTGCGGTTTGAGCATCTTTCAGTTGATAATTACCCCTACCATACACAGTGTGTATAGAGGAATCATGTACTGCATAAACCCAATGCACCCCATACCTATTTGTAGTTAATGCAGCTAAAGTACCTGACCCATCATCATAATTTGTATTATCAATTTCTGAGTTACTTAACACTCTTGTATGACCACCAGCACCATCCCTATACCAATAATTAAAAGTATCTGTACCAGAACTATCAAAAGAATCTACACTGAAACGATTAACAAGTTCAGCCCATAACACACCCTCTGTCGTTGATATATAAAGCCCAGAAGGATTGCCTATCATTAACCCTGTAGCACGCTCCACAGGAAATCGCTCTTCCCCAAAAAGTTGAACACGCCTGTTAAAATTCCAGTTGTTTGTACCACAAAGACGTATTGCAACCTCACCACCATATTTATATACCCTACCGACTGTAAAATCACGAGTGAAAGATATTGAATAAAAAGAAGTAGTGTGAGTTATTATACCTGCACTACCATCGTAAAAAATATAATTATACGCATTATCAGTAGGCGTTAGTGTTGTCGATGACCATGTAACATGACTAAGCTTACTACCTTGTCCTTCATTCAAAGATGTAGGTACAGATTCTAAGGCAGTATCATCATTTTTTACAACACCACCGCCTTCTGCTACAGTAACTGTTCCATCACCATTATTAGTGATTTCACCACCCCATAGCCTGCCTGCCATGCTAATATTATCTAACCAATTTATACGTTGCCATATAATCAGATTATCCTGATAATTAATAGCATCCCTAGCTGATCCATGTAACCTACGAAGTTGAAATACAGAGAGACCTATACCAGCTCCAGTAAGTTGGCATACAAAGCCTATCATATCTTGATATGGCGCCTTGAATGAAGCCTGAGGATATTGTTGCCCTTCATTAATGTCGTACACCTCTACCCTATTAGTAGCTGAATCAATGATTGTAACAATTTCATAAAAATAACCTAAATAATCAATCAAGTACAAGTCCGTATTAAGCGTGCCTGCACCCTTGTCATTTAGGTTTTTTACTGGGAGATTACACTCGTAGTAGTGATCACCTGTGGATGATAAATTAACTTGTCCTACCCTAGTTTCCCAACTTACGTTAGGTACGTATGACATATTAAGCGAATGTTAAATGTATCTTTATTAAGTAATTTTCTGTAGTTAATGATGCTAATTCTACTTTACCATTGGTAGTGTCATTAGCTAGTTTAGTATATGCTGCGTCACCAACAAAACTTACATATGTATCAGGACTACTACCAGCTTTATACATAATCCTAGCATCGAATACAGGCCTATAATTCCCATTAGAGTCAGTAACATTATGGTTTATAATTAAATCATCTGGATCATTTTGTGTTACTCCCCCGCTAGAACCATCAGTTAAAGTCCAACCATCTGGTTTAACTGGAGTTAAAGAAAGCCTACCAGAGACAGTAGTAGCTGCATCTAATTCTATTTCAAATACTTGACCAGCAGCTGTCTCATCTTGTGTATATGGTACACCTGATAGATTTAAGTCCCAACTAGAATGACTTGTAGAACCTGTTATATGGGTTATAGTGAGATCTATAGTAGTATTACCAGCATAACTTGCTACTTCAGCATAAAATTTAGCTGTATTAGAATTGGCTACTGTTAGTACCTGACCTACTGTATAACTCATACCACTATCAGCAATGTTCATAGTAAACGTACTACCAACTGATTTAGCTGATAGATCTATAGTATCTGTACTTGTTGTAGTATATAATGCCCCGGTTAGTGTACTTATTTGAGACCAAGTAGTAGTACCAGAAGCCTTATAATGTACACTATTATCATCAGTATTTATATAGTAAGTATCATATGTTTGGCTAGTAGTATTTGTAGGAGCCCCAGACCCATAAGTCCATTGATCCCCGTCTATGCCATCACTACCATCAGCTCCTGCAGCTCCATCTTCAACTACAGTCTGCCAAGCAGCCCCATCATATACATATGATTTATTATCTGTAGTGTTGTAATAAGCATCATTCTCTGAAGGACTTAAAGGATGACTAGATGCATCTGCAAGCCAATTAAGTGATATACCTTGAGGCCCTGTATCTCCAGTATCACCTGTAGCTCCTTTGATATTACCTATAGTGGACCAAGACCCGGAAGATTTTTTATATAAATCGTATGTATCAGTATCTATATATAGATCCCCATCATTACCCCCTGTAGGAGCCCCAGAACCTGTGGTTATAGTAGCACCATCAGTACCGTCAGTACCATCAGCACCATTGTATACAGGAAAGGTATCTGTAGAACTATCAGAATAAGTAATAGTATATGTATCAGTAGTACCTGCACTACCATCGCCAGATGTCTTGCTAACATCTGTTATACTTACACCCTGAGCTCCTGTGTCGCCTTTAAGACCAGTGTCGCCTTTGTCACCCCTGTCACCTTCAGGCCCTTGTGGTCCTTCAGGACCTATGGGACCAGAAGTAGTACCAGTAGGGGAATAATAAACAATGTCCCACTCATAAGAGGAGACATAATTAGATTCATACTGTACAGCTTGATTTATATCATCTATATCTATGTTACTCGTAGGAACGCCATAATTATAATTAGGCTCTGTAGTACTAACTACTATAACACTCATTTATATAAGGATTTTTGCATAAATTCTGTAATGACAGTAATATGCGTTTGATTTCAGTTATTTGTCCTGCAGCTGCTGAATACTCCATAGACTTAAGGTAAGTGAACATAAATATAGCACGTTGTACGTAGCTATTACTGCATACATTACAGTTATGAACATCAGGTACTAACCTCAGTATATTATAAGTACACAACCTCACATTATAGTCTAACAGTGTATTATATGTTACTTTATCTTCATTAGTCGCATTGTATTCTACTTTGTATACACCGTCCATAAATTTATCACCAGACTGCCCTACATCACTAGGTTTAACATCTATATAATCACCTATACTCCAATCTCCACTGCTATCTACGTCGGTACTATCTGCTGAAAGATCCAAACTGTAAGCAGTATCATCCCAAGTTACTGACAGACTAGCCCCAGTTAAATTAGTATCAGCATCAGAAGCTTCTGTAATTCTAAAGGTCTCCCCGTTATCTATTTGTTCAAATGTTAATTTTAACGCCATTATTTTTTAGGTTTCTTAGTTAAATCCATAATAATATCTTCTATAGAGTTTATATCGTGTTTAAATGCTTGTTGTCTAACCTCTTCAGATTTTAAAGTTAGTTCATTTGAGATAAGATAAGAAATTTTCGCATCAAAGTCACATTCAAAACCCATGTGCTCTAAATTATTATTCTCCCTCCACTCTTTATCTACATATAAAAATGTCCAATCACATATACTCCTAGTATGAGTTGGATCACCGTATGCTCTTATAGAAGAATAATATGGAGAAACTATCTTAATTTTTCCATCCGGTTTTAATATCCTATATACTTCATTGAAAAATTTTATAAGACCATCCATTGGATACAAAAACTCTTCCTTATTTACCTTCTCCTTAAATTCTTCAAAACTATTAGACTCATTAACTATCTTTTGCAAATCTGTTGCTACATTAGTATGCGGTATATGTTCTATGTAGTGTCCACAATATATCTCTTCAGCACTATCCGATTCTATCGGCCAAGGAAACTTTTGCAAATTTACTACATAATCAGCAGAATCTGTATTACTTATATCTATACCTACAAACCCTTCCTTTTTATTATTACCACACGCAAGATCTAATTTTGGTTCGTTTATTAATTTCTCCATCCTATAATTTTTTAATATACTCTTATTGTAAATACTCAGTTATACTTTCTATAAATGCTTCATACCAACCCAATTTAGTATTGCAAGACCCACATAAAAGTCCTCGCACTTCTCCTGTGTTATGGTCATGATCTACATGTGGTTGTTTTTTCAATTCGTTAAAATCTTTATTACAAATTAAACATTTATTATTTTGAACATTTTTCATTTCCTCAAAAGCATCTATAGACAACCCATAATTTACTTTTAATGCATAAGTTCTCTGTTTTTCTTTATATTCTTTGCTATCTTTTTTATTCTCATAAGACTTCTTAGCATTTGCCTTAACTTTTTCAGGATTATTTTTAACCCATTCCCTCATATATTCTCTACGCTTCTTTCTTTGACTTTCAGTTTTAGCCCATTCTCTTTTTCTTTTTCTATAAGCCTCCACATCTTTAAGTCTATATCTATCATATTTTGTTAAGCCATTTTCATCCCTTTTTTCCACTCTAGTAAACCTCATCGTTCCTTTGATCATAATGACCTACTAATATAGAAGTGTCACAGGCAAACTTATACCCTTCTTTTGCAGCCTTCTTATAAAAGTAGAGATCTTGTGTATTAGATATATCTCTACCTTCTTCATCTTTACCCTGCAAAGTTTTAAACCAAGGTTTAGGTATATGTCTGAACATATCTAGTTTAAATAAGTTGAATCCCATACCAAGACCGTTAACTTGCTGTACTGTTCCTGGCTCTGGTTTAGCAGGCTTAAAGTCTTTTGGGTTTTTAGTATCCCCAAAGATCATAGGAAATCCCTTGTCACCTTTAGCCCAGTACAAACCACTGACAACATCATAATCATCCATAGATTCATATAACTTAATTAAACCATCAGAAGGTGGTAAATTATCCTCTTCTATAGTTAAAACATACTTAAACTTACTTAGATACTCATTATCTAATATATAGCCTATTAAAGTTTCATAAGCTTCATCCACTCTCATAGACTCTGCAAAAATAGGACCAGCTACTGTTTGATTGGTAGGTTTCATTAATTTCATCCAAGATTGGACTACCCTAGTAGGAAAAGTTCCCCTAGTAGGACAGATTATAATAGTTGAATTATCTTTATACATTTTAGACTTTTCAACTCGCTTTACTGCTTTATCTAAATCTTCATTATTCTTACCTACACTGTCGCCTATTACTATACGTGGTTCGTGTTCCATACATTAATATTTGATTATAAAGAGTAGGGGCACCTTTTACAGTACCCCACCCTAAAATTTTAAAAAACTATTACGCAGTATCTCTTTCAGCACAGTAGATATAATCTACATATACATCAGAATCTGCCTCTATGCCTGTTCTAGCACTATCGCTGGAAGCAATATGAATCTCTAGATCACCGCCTGAAACAACAAATACGCCGTCTGTATCAGCCAGACCTATTTGGCCTACGGCTGTCTCTGCTACGACGTTAGACATTATAACGTTACTAGTGCCTAAAGCTTGCCCCCCAACTTTAGCATTGACAGTACCGTTCTTCATATTAGACATGTTAGTCAATGCGCCTGCTGGATAGAGTCTTATACCAGATACAATAGCTCCCTTTGGAATACTTACACCTGCACTTGCACTAAGTGTAGAAGCAGTATTATCACTAGTATTATCTGGAAAAACCCAATTTCCAAAGGCTACTCGTCTTATATTAAATGGATTAGCCATAATTATTATCTCTTTTTATTATTAAACACTAACGTTATCAAAAGCCCTAGGTAGCGATGCCATCCAAGGATTCAACACATTCAACACTGCATCATGCCCAGATGAAGGAGCTGTATCAGTTTGTCCTGCACCGTCAGGAATGTAAATCTCAGTAGTAAGTGACATTTCTTCTTTAAAGTCCATTGCAGTAGAAACATAAGAATTATCATGTTCAATTACAATAGCGTCATACCACTTATCCATATTTACATTCAAATCAGGTTTATTAACAGGGAATTTCCACTGGTTAGTAATACCTTCATAACCTTGAGCGTATTTCTCTTTATCTCGTACTAATTTAGGATTACCTACTCCTGGATGTGGATTGCTATTAACAGTAACCTCTACATCGTCAAAATTATCTGAACTAAGGAATGCATAGAACTGCACCTGCCTATACTCATCAATAGCATCAGCACCGTCAGCAGATACATCTTTAGCTACAATAACCAGATCATCACCACTATTACTAGCAGTAACTAACGAAGGCTTATAATTATTGATTACTTTTACAAATGCATCAGTAAGATCCCCAGTTCCAGTACCATCAGCAGTTACCCTGTAGTCCTGTACAAATTGTCCAGGATGTTCAGATACACTACTAAATACGAGACGGATTACATACTCTTCACCATCGGTAACAGTAAAACCAGATGCATCATTAATATCTATAGTTACTTGCTTCTCTGTAGCAGAACTATCTGCATCCAATCCTTTGTAATTCTTAACGCCTTTACCTTCAATAGGATTAGACCAAATTATCTTACGTATGCCAGTTACTGCGCTACCACTAGGATCTGTATAATCATACGTCTCGCTAGATCCCATACCGATATAAATCACACCTGAATCAGATATTGTAGAACCTGAAGCAAGTAACTGTTTATTCTTATCAGCTACAAATACTTCACCTTCCTCAAGATTCCGACTAGCAGTAGGATCTATAACGAGATCGGTTGTACGAGCAATATCCGTACCAACTAGTACGTTGTTAACTCTTTTCATATTAAATTAATATTTTAATGTTATTCACTTTGTCTTGTTTCTATAGTATGAGTTTGATATCTTGGGTCTTGAGCATTCTCTAACATCATATTAGCGGCTTCTTTTATTATTTCATCAAGTACTACATCAGCTAAATCAGCTGTCTTCCTTACTTCACCACTGCCTGAAAAAGTAGTCTCAGTAGTGCCGAGAAATACATCTCCAGGATTATATGTAGTACCATCGTAAGTTATATCATTAACACTTACATCGTAGTATATACCTTCTTCAATATCGCCGCTGTCAACTGTATCTATAGAAATATACTGGGGTATTTTTAAATACTTTATATAGTAATAGGCCACCCCATAATTGCCATCTGTTGTAAGCATTACATCACTCTCCTCAAATAATCTCAAGGGGTGTGCACGCTTCCTGTAGAAATTATGTTCACTATAGGGATTCTCTGCCTGAAAAGCGTATGTAGCAGCAGTAGCTTCAGTTATACCTTGGCGCTTCCTAACACACTCATAAACTTCAGTATTAGCTGCAGTACTTTCACTGTAACTAGTAGAAGCAGCTTCAAAATAATCACCATTAGAATAAGCGGTACCATCATGTGTTACAGTATCTCCACTACCACTGACTTGTACTACTTTATACCAAGTACCAGTTACCAAACTAGTATTACCTACATCTGTAGGAGAATCTATTAAATAAACTATATCTACTTCTTCGCTAATACCGATCCAGTAGGAAGATGGAAGAGAAGCTTTATATACAGAGTTTCTATCGTAGCTATCCGAACTTCTTTCTACAGTTATTTGGGTAGCCCTTACTAGAGATCTAAGATCATCTATACGTTTTTGGCTCTGCTCAAAAGCTTCCCCCTTAACACCCGAACCACTAAACTTTCTTTTTACCTTTTCTCTTATAGCAGAGTTAATCCAATAGTCATATTCCTCAGGTTTAAACCCAACAGAATCTAAAGAATCAGTTTTATCAATCTCAAACTTGACACCCATGTGCAAGTCCAAAACTGTATATTTCCTATTTCCTAACATTATTCTTTACTGTCAATTTCGTTGACTATAATTTGTTTAATTTCTTGATTTTGCTTGTCGTCTAAGAAAGCTATTGCATCTTCTAAATCCCTACCTATAGTTTCAGTACCATACATGTAGTTATTTCTATTCTTCCTTATAACATTCTTAGCTATAGCTTCCTCAATTAGGAATTGAGTTTCTTTATTCTTGTTGTTGACCCAAGTATCTAAGAACTTCTGTGGATCATTTTCAACAAATTCAAATAATTTATTTTCAGCTTGTTCGCTGCTTGTACTATCAGCTTTTATACCGTAAAGCCTTAATGCTTTCCTAATTTCAGTAGAAGACATCTTATCAAATTCTTTAAAAGCTCTACGTTTAAGTCTTGCTGTAGTATTTTCCTTTTTAGCCTCTTCATCTCTATCTATAAGTACATAATCTGCTGTAGCTTTACTCTGAGAAAGACCATCTTTAACTCTCCTATGATTCTTAAGAAATAAATATTTCAGTTCATCCATAGGACTATTTAAGTTCAATATGATAGGATCAGCCCCTACCCTTATAAAAAATGTATCCCAAAACTCAGAGTCTGGATGTAAGTCTTTCCTTACTTCTTTACTTAGTCTTTTTTCAGCTTCTTTACTCAGACCAGTATATCTTGAACCATCCCTTTTCAAGTACGGAGCAAGATCTTCATGGCAGTTTTTGTACCTTATAATATTAGCCCAAGGCTTTGCTTGTAGCGGTTCTAGTGTAATAGTTCTTTCCATCTGTATTAATTTTTTTGTATTAAAAGACTTAAAGGGTAGAGCTAAACCCTACCCTAAGCCTATTAGATTTTATTATTCTGCATCAAGTATTAACTCACCAGAGCTTGTAGGATCTTTCAACATAAGACCTTGTTCTGCTAAAAAGTTAACCGTATAACCATCTTTGCCATTAGCTCTAAAAGTACTAATAGATTTGGCATGGCCAGAACCAGGTGCAACTGCACCAGATACGTGCCACATAACCATCTCTCTATCTTTCCTTACTACCTTAACGAGATTAGGTTCGCCATCCCTAGAACCAATATCGAGGAATGTCATCCTATAAGACTCAAGAGGCTTACCTGAGACAGGATGAAGTTTACGATTATAAGTTGTATTATCATATAAAGGCATATGCTTAAGTGTGAGCACAATACCATTAAGCATCTTATAAGTGGTAAATTGCCCACCAAGTGTAAGATTC
The DNA here is from genome assembly GCA_964589355.1 of uncultured Spirochaetaceae bacterium. GTDB lineage: Bacteria > Spirochaetota > Spirochaetia > Sphaerochaetales > Sphaerochaetaceae > Pleomorphochaeta. The sequence goes on along the minus strand of CAZPTG010000001.1, from coordinate 43,905 downwards.
TGACCCGAACCAGTTACAAATTTGGTATCTACCAGAGTATAGCTAGATGCTTTCTCTTTGAGCACCCTATCAAACTCTTTCATACCCATTTCACCAGTCAAGGCTACAAACCTACGCTCGTTTGTACCTAGTATATTATACGACAGATCAAACAAGAAATCTTCTAGTAAATCTGCTGTAAGTGTAGTATAATACCTTCTATTTGCGGGAGAAATTTGTTGCAATAGCCCTGCGCCTGTAAATACAGGACGACCACTGGTACCTTTCAACGAAGTAGTACCATTTTTATCTTGATTAGATTCAGAATAGACCATCCAACGGTCAATAGTTTCATACCACTGACGAAGAGCTACCCACTCCTGATAATCTGACCACAGATAAGAAGTCTTATTAGACTGTGGATCTTTCATTGCAATTACCATAACAGAACTATAGGCACTTCCGGTAATATCGTAACGGAGCCTAAGAGTATTAAGGTGATTGCGCAGTTTAAAGGGAGTTTGATAATTAACGATATCAGCCTCGTCACTTCCCTCTTCATAAGCTGATCCTTCTCTACTAACTTTACGTCCAGCAGTAAGCATCGTTGGGTCAATGTAGTCATTAGACTGACCTACTACCTGTACAGTATATACCCAGTCAGTACCATCTTGGTAAGGCTCGCCCATTACACGAGCTTTAAATTGCCTATCATCAAAAGCCAAAATAGCTCCAGGTCCAAACCACTTCTCGGCTAACCAGAGTTTTACAGGAGTACCATCAATACCTGGTGTATCTGAAGAACTAATAGAACTACCTTGATACTTAGCATCTTTAATAGTAATAGCTCTATCTTGTTCAATAGCCACCGGCCATTCGTACTCTCTGTTTTGGATTGTGATAGTCTTACCCATACCACTGGTTAAAAAGTCAATGGTATTAGTTTCGTACCTTCCAAATATATAAGACAGGACGTTAGATACTTGGTGAGGTTCAGTCATCAATGCATTTGACAACATATTTTCATCTGTCAACCCTGAGAAAAATTTAGTCTTGTAAAGTTGTAGATCATTTAAAACAGTAACGTCCATTTCAATTTATTATTTAATTTATACTTTATTTCTTAACCTTCGGACAAGATTTTAGATAACCTTCTTACCGTATCTAAGGATGAATTTTTGCCTCCAGAAACTCCTGAATTACCTGAGGATTGTCCTTTAGATCTTTTATTCTTACCTTTGCTTAACTTATTCTTAAGATTCTTAGTAGCATCGGTATTTGCTTTTCTTTGCAAATATTTAACTATATCATCCCCTTGCATTGTAAAGAAAGCAGATTCTATCAAACTGTTATAAGACTTAGAATAATCTCTTTGATAGCCTGTCATTCCTTCCTTGTCCACCTCAAATAGGTAAGATTTCAAATCTTCCTTTTGTTTCTTTGTTAGAGGAATGCCTTTGACAGTATTCATACTATCTATAGTCCCCTTTACGTCCTCTATTACTTTTTGTTGCTGCTGTTCTTGCTCCTTACGTCGATTTTCCTGCTCTTTTAATAGCTTGTCCGTTTCCTTCTCGTCATACTTTTTCAATAACTCCTGAGACTCTGTAGCCTCCTCAGAAAGTACACCAGTATCTTCGTATCTTTCTATCTTATTATTTATACTATCTTCAGATAAACCTAACCTGCTTAATTGCTCCCGTATTACTTTCTTTTGAGTTTCAGTATCCCCTTCCAAGTCCACTTCACTAAGATTAGTATCTTTACTATATGCATCTAAATAGTCTTCTAACTTACCACCGTTAGCCACATAATCATTCATCTTCTGTACATCTTCATTAGCAAAATTAGGCTGTGAACTCTGGTCTACTAGGTTATTCATAAAATCTACAAGACCTGATATAGACTTAGGCTTATCTTTATCTTCATAATCCCAACCAAGCTCTTGAGCAAATAGGTCAAAGAAAGAATCTACTATTTCTTCTTCATCTGACTCACTATCCTCTGGAGAGCCATCGCCCTCTTCAGATTCTTCAGATGATTCTTCCTCTGAAGTTTCTTCTGCGGACTGTTCCTCCTCAGATTCCTCAGCCTCCTCTTCTCCCTTTTGGCTTGAAGCCTCTGAGCTTTCTTCAGTTGTTTCTTCCTGTTCCTCTTCTGACGGTTCACCTGTTTCATTTTCATCCTCATTTTCTACATTATATTCCTCAGGTTGAGGCGGAGCCACCCCGCCTGTAGGTTCAGTTATAGTGGTAGTGGGGGAAGAAATTGAGCTTCCAGTATCGCCTAGTCCGAATACCTGCTTAAAGCCGTCCAGGAAGTCGCCTTTATCCCCATAATCCTTATAATTCAAATTACTTGTATCCTGTAACTCTTCCATCTCTAAAATATTTAACTATTATTACTTTGATTATTCTTCATTTGCTTAGCTTTCAGCTCTAGCTCCTTTCCCTTAAGTTCTTCTTGTACTCTATTCTGCCTTTTCTCCTCTTCTAGCTTCTCTTGTTTCATCCTAGCTTCTTGAGCTTTCAATTCTGACTGTTGCATATCTAATTCAGACTTATAACCAGAATCAGATTGTTTATCCTCAGATCCAATAAGAGCTACTTCAATATCGGTTCTAGCCTTCCTTATAGAATCTTCTTCTTTAATCCTATCCTCGTTATACTTTTGCTTAAGTTCCATCTGAATCTTCCTAAGTTCAGCTTGTTGCTCATTCCCCTGACTTTGTTCACTAGCCTTTTGTCTAGCAGAATCTATATCCTTCAATTTATTATTAATCTCTGGTATGCTGTTAGACTTAAGCATCTCTGCAACTTCAGATAGACTAGCTCCTTGGCTAAGTGCGGACTCCGCAAGATTGTGCATAACTTGTACTTTCCTATGCTCCTCAGTAGAATTACTTACAAATACATCAAAGTCAGCGTATTGGAAATCTTCAGTAATATTAATAAATGATCTTTTCATATCATCCATAATAAACTGCAGTTTCTTCTTATCACTATCAGCCCAAGCTACCTTAGCAGTATTAAGTACAGCAGTATATAACCTTCGTTTTATATCGTTATGTCTCCAGAACAAAGGTTCTGTAATATGTGAAGATTGAACCACAGATCTTTCAACATTGCCTACTAACTCTCGTTGAGATATAGAACCCTGTCTTTGTTTAGATATACCTGATAACTCACTTACCATCTGTTCAATCTTATCTAGTAACTGTATATACTCGCTTATTACTTTTGACATAGTTAAATCTACGCTAGACATTTGATTAAAAGCAGCAGCTTGGCCGCCTTCTCTGCCTGGTATATCCCACCCCTCTTCATAGGGATTTATAAAGTTTACACCAAAAGAACTAAGGTAGTGAAGCCAACTTTGTATATCTAAGCCCTGACTTTTAGGTATTTGAGTTATATCCATATTCAGTATTCTACCCTTATTCTGAGCCATAGCTAATTCAAGTCTATACCAAATAATAATATACATGTACTGTAGGGGCTTCATAATATCAACTAATGAAGTTGACTCTGAGTTATCATCACTATATACGGAACCGATATAAGGTAGCTTGTTGGAACTAGGTTCATCTATTGAAAATTCTTGGTTAGGTATAGGTTCAATACCAACATAGATATCATTGCCTATTTTATATCCTTCCCATACTTCAGTAACCCATTCCCACTTTATTTCAGCACCTTTCTGTTTCTCTTCTTCACTAACCTTATAGGTTTCATCTACTGTCTCTTCAATCTCTTCACCAGTCTCATCATCTATATAAGTCAGGAACCCTATTTTCTTAAACGACTTCCATACTACATGATAAACATCTATATTATTAATACCAGAGTCCCCTAAATCTTTAGGATTATCAGCTAAATTAGTTCTATAAACAACTTTATTATAGTTAACATCACTAGCTTTACCTGTAGCAGGTTGTCCACCAGACAGCTCTATAAGCCTGTCTAAATAATCACTTTCTTTAAGCAAATCATAAAACCTATCATATATAGCTGCTGGAGACATTGACATATGCCTTATAGCATAATCACCATCTTCTATTCTATATATATCAGGGCTTTTATCATAATAAAACCCTACAGGATTAACACGTTCAGCTATAGGCTCCCCGTTTATTATACCGTTATAATAAATCTCTATACCAGCTATAATACCATCCTTGAGACCCTTTAAAGTTTCATCAGTTAAATTCAATTTGGACTTTAAATATTGAAGAGTACCATAAGCAGTCATTTCAGCTATATCGCTAAAATCTTGTTCTATATAATCTTGAATATTATCAGGGGTTATAGATTCTACAGAATCTTCCCCTCCACCAGACTGTAACTTTCCAATTACTGATTGAAATAACATTTCCTTAGCAGCTTCCTCTGCTGCAGAACTACTATCTCTATTAGTCTGAATAACTTTAAATGTATCAGGTCTCTTAGAAGCTTCACCTATAAGTAAGTCAACTTTAGGCTTAACTATATTATAATTTTGGGGAGAAGCTGGAAATCCTTCCTCAGTCTTATAAGGATCGATAACGTATTCTATATCTTTTTCGTGGAATTTACTATTATACAAATCGTACTTTATCTTCAATTCCATATCATCTGAGCCATCTATAGCAGCTACCCCTACCCAATAATCTAAATTGGATTCTTTCCACTCTTTATCCTTTTGACTAAGTGGTAATTTTTGTATAGGTAGTACTGACCCACTGTTGTTATGTGTAGCCATATTTTTATCTTAACCGGTTAAAATTATATTTTCTATCTTCAGTGAAAAACCTAGTTTGAAAGAACTTATCAATAGTTTTCTCACTCCTTTTCTTATCCTTAACATGTACATTATGTAATTCTTTTTTATACAACATTACCATCATTAATGAAATTACTCGGTCAAAGTTGCCCTTATCGTTATAAGATATTAACTCATCTAACAATGGTAATGAGAATATTTTCTCCAAATTCTTATGGCCTGGTGAATATTCTTCATTAAGCCAATCTCGTATTTCTCGTTCAGCCCAATCTTTTATACCTTTAGTCATATGAATACCCTTCTTACGTTGTACCTTAGATACTTGCACAATGTCATGTATAATATCAGGCTGATTAGCTAACATATAATCAACACCCTTATTAGCAAAATAAGCGTACATACCTTTACGCTCATTCTCGTATAAAGCCCTTGCATTATAGTATTTAAGTAGCCTGTAGACATTTTCATAATACTCATTAGCCGTATCTGGTCTACCTGTATATTCAGCTACTATTATATCATAGTACTGTTCAAATGACTGAAATCTTTTATATATAATAGTGCTCCCTAAAGAAGAAGTACCAGAATCATCATGGTCATAAGGGTCAATACCAGCTATATATAGACCATACGGAGGATCTTCAACAGGATGCTCCCATATAACTATAGCCCCTTCTTTGCTATCATTTTTATCTAAAGGAAACTTCTCTATATCTTTAGCTCCAGATAGCTGGTTCCACCTTAGTCTACCAGCCCCATCATACTCAAGACTACCCACCTGTTTATAGTTTTTCAGCTTCTTATCCCCCATTATCCTAGCTTTCTGTGCCTGTAGTTCTTTCTTAGGGAATATATTACCAGTCAACTGTAAGGTAGCTTCTCTAGGCGTATTTGGGTGTTCCGCAATATACCTATCTACAGAATTCTTATCACCAGAATGCTCTTCTACCTCCTTACGTTGCCTATTAGATTCTTCTATAGCTTCATCTATTGAGGAATTACCATCCTCATTCATAAAGCCTTGCATATTCATATAGTTAGGTACAAAAAAGCCACATGCTGTTTCATAAGCACCATCATCCCATACATTCCTTATAGGTAGAACATTATAAGCCCTAGGTTTATAAAACAACTCTTTTAAGCTAGAATAGTCTGCCTCTTCTGTATTATGCGTAATTACACCATTACCTAAATAAGTATTAGTATTTGAAGCTGTTAAATTATAAACAGGATTAATACCAGTATGTTTAATAGATATAACTTTCTCATGCCTTAGTCCATTATATTTTCTTTGGGGTTTTTTGTCTTTATTATAATCCCAAATATTATTTAATTTTTCTTGCTTATTTTTTATAAGTAAATTAAAATTTTCAACAAACAAAGTTAAACTTCTACAATCACTGATATTAAATTCATGCCAAGCATTGACATCTTTTGGATTATTATCTCTAGGTTGCCTGGTTCTTAATTTACCATGTATGCCAAATTTTTGTAATATTAGTTGTAACTCTTTTAATATCTCTAAATTATTTTGGCTCAAACTTATTTCAGATAAATATTTACCTTTTCTTTTATTATTTACTCTAAAACTTATATACCCATCAGCATCATACAATCCAGCAACAAACTCTGAAATAGATTTTTTATTCCATTTATGTACATCTTTTGGCAATCTTTTATCAGATTTAGTTTGTCCAAATATACCATGATATCTAAGAGTATCATTAAAGTTTAATATACCAGCTTCTTTATATATTCTCTTATCTTTATTTTCCCTCTCTAAATATACAGCATTGGAATAATTATCATCTATATAATCCCAAAGCTCTTTGTCACAATTAGCAAATTTAGGAGTACTATTACCATAAGTACCATCCCCTACTAGCATGCCTAATAGTCTAGCGTCTTCTACCTCTTTATCGCCAAATATTGGTAATTTGTCTATAACTGATATTAAATCACCTTCAGCTATATTACCAGCTTCTTTCCAGTCATGTCCTATTATTCTTCTATTCTGCCTTTTGTGATATTTATTCCATCCTTTATCTTTAAATATTGGAGAATAAATAGGATGATCCGTACTGCACTCTATTGTTCTACCAGAATCAGTAGTTAATTTAATAGTTTCTTTTTCAGTATATGGTTGTTGATAAGCTATATCTTCTTTACTATAATTACCAGACATTTCATCAAAACCAATTATACCTTCATTTTTAACTAAATCTTCTATATTTATTAATTCACCTTTATTATTAAATACTTTGTTCCCAGCTGTTAAACAACCTCCCGTACCAAAAGAAATCATTGTACCAAAAGCCACACCATCCTGTTCTACCGAAGGTTGAGCTATCTGCCACGATTGAAGCAAATTTGGAAATTTACCTGATTCTTCCCAGACAATTAGTTTAGCTGCTTTACCTCTAGCTTTTTGAGGATCATTCTTTAGAGTAACACCTATAATTTCAGATTTATATCCCTTCTCTATTTTACTGCCTCCCTTAGTAGTATAGAAAGAAGCCCTTCTATGCATATTGGTGTCTATTGCTTGTCTCTTCTTAGTCCAAGCTGTATTATCATCTATCCAACTCATCATATCCCAAGCCTTGGACAGTACACCATCTTTCGTTAAAAATTCCTTTTCTGAGGCTATAGCATAAGATATCGATTCGGGTATAAGGAAGAAATTTCTATTCAACATTGCAGCAACTTTATACGAATAACCTGACCTACGCTTTTTAAGCACAGCCATATGACTACCCCTATTTTCTGCTTCTTCTACTGCGTCAAAATACTCCTTATCATAGTCCCAGAAATTTGGAAATCCCCTGTCCCTAGTAGGTATAACCTTAGTACCACCACTACCATCAGGAACTTCTTTCTCAACTACTTTCATTATGGGGCAATAATTTAAATAAAAATAGTGATAGCCTGTAATACTATCACCATCTTCAGCAGTAAAGCCATCGGTACTACGTTTCATTTCTCTGTCCCAATAACGCTTATATTCTGTAGTACCTGGGGGAGCTGCAGTATACATGCTGTTTTCTTCAAAATACTTAGCAGCTGGCCTAAATTTATCAGTATTTTTAAATTTTCTAACCCTTACTTCGTATGTATCTTCCATTATTCTGATGATTGTTTATCAGGTATCTCGTATATACCAATTTCACTTCCACCCCTAGCTTCACTTAATTCCATCTGTTCTTTCTCTACTTGCTTCTCTAACTGTGTCAAAGACTTAACTATATTGCCTACTTCTTTAAGATTAAATGCATAGTCCCTAGCTGAATACTTAGGTTTACCATAATTGTCTATAGCTTCAAAATCTACCCTATCAAAATAATTAGCTAGCTTCTGCGCACCGTTTTTAGCAGATTGCAGCAGTCTAGAGTTAGTAGTTTTCTGCATCTCATTATACTTCTCTATAGCCTCTTGCACTAAGTTATTAGGCTCCCAATCGGGACTACCAAATAGATCTTCCCTTATCTTTTTATCTTTATCAAAATCAGAGTAAGCATTGTATGGATTCTTCCTAGACATATTACAAAGAAATGTAACATAAGCAATCTCATTGTATGCTTTACTCTTACCTTTAGATTTGTCCCTATCCCATATCTTTTTAAAAGGTGGTATATAAAGATTTGTGGGATTGAGTACTAACCTATCATTCTCTATATCAAATAATTCCATAGGACGTTATATTATCTGTAAAACGTATTAATAAGCATTCAAGTTACGTACACAGTTATGTTTGTTACATAACCCTTATCTTCTTAATACTTTTTTAGCTAATGTTTTAGAATAATACTTATTTTTATTCATCTTCTCCTTCTGTATAAAAGCCCCTAAGTATGTGATCCTAACAGGATAATTGTCAGTCTGATGTTCCATTACATCACGCAAAAACTTAAAGGGATGCTTGGTAACAGCCTCTATTACTCTAACATCCCTATTGTATTTTTTAGCTAATTCCTTCCTAACTCTCTTCTCCTTCATCTAATAACATTTCTTTTCCGTATTTACCATTAAGATCTTTATTCATCTTATATCCATCTGAAAGAAATATACCATCTGGCTGTCCACCCATACTATCTCCATGAGAGTACTCTATTACACTGTTACAATCTTTACATTTAAAATAATAATTCCACCAACCTTTATTAGTAAGTAGCACTACCCTACGGGATTCACATACAGGACACTTTTTACCGTTATAATCGTTATCCCATGCCTTGCTAAAACTATTCATTAACTCTTTTTTCATACCAAAGACTCTTTTTGTTCCAAACTGTCAAATATATGTAAATGACTTGGTAAATTTTCAGCAGTATGAGTAGATTCATTTTCTGTTACAAGCCTATAAGCATGTTCAAATACTTCTTTAGGAGACCAACTCCTATATCCATCCCCATAAACCACCATATAACCTTCCATATCCGTATCAGCCCTTGTCTCAAAACCTTCTGCTTCTTGGAATTGGTTGAAACTCAATGGCTCTGCTAATACTATTTTTGTACCTATATATGCTTTCATAATCAAAAGTTTAGTAGTTCTACCCCTAAGTAAATATCTTACCTAGCGCCCAATCTAATTCTCTGGGGGTCTCTATAACGCTAAAATGCCTTAATGCTTTACCTTTCCTAATTGTAATAGTATCATTAAATGTATTCCACTTTAAGCTGTGTTCGTCCCTTAAGAACCTCCTAGCGGAACCTTGCTTTGTTACAAATACAAATCCCCTATCTTCTATATCTTTTAATTCTAATTTGTCCATACCGAATACATCTCTTACCCATGATATGAACCTTGCTTTAATTTTTTTAAACATTCCCTTAAATTTTAATTAATTTTATTCCCTTATTGCATATCTAAAATAAATACTGTCTCGCTTATATTACCAGATACATCTGGTATAAATAGGCTGTTAATATAATAACCATTATTATCTTCCCTTAATACACCTTTAAACTTAAGCTTGGAGAGGTATTTGCTTAAGTTAGATTTCTTAAGGTTCATTTCACTCATTATATAGCGCCTATTCTCAGTACTGAGTATATCCTCTTCATCATTGCTACGATTGTTCTCCAGTGCTAGTAATAAAGAAAGTACCTCAGCTTCTTTACCTGTTAACTGTAACAAGCCGTTAAGTATCTTAACGTATTCACTATACAACTTGTCTTTTGATATAACCTTTTTAAATGCTTTCATTGACTAACATTTCACGTATTGTTTTTACTCGCTCATTAAGGTTTGTAAGAAAGGCCACATATTCTTTATATAATTCATCCATAAAAATAGTCTCTGGGTAACCCATTATATTCTTAGAGTATTCATCTATTTGATCATCTAAAGACTCCATTACCCTAACTAGTTCTTCATGCATCTTAAGCCTATCTGTTGCCTTAGGCTCTTTACCTCTCCTTTTCATAGCCTATTTATTAGTAATTAATCTCCTTATCTCTTCAATCTTTTTACGCCTTATATTCTTGAATTCATCTGCTATATGATGTGCATCTTCCTTTTCAGCTTTCCTTATATTCTTCCTTAGATCGCTGAGTTCCCTGAGTCTCTCCTTGACCCTCTCTTCATTTGAACCCATTTAAATATTTATTAACTATTCAACTAAGTATTTGTCATTCTTATCTTCAGATTCTACAGCATCATAGTCCCAAGTACCATCATTGTATACTTTAAGATCTGAAGACTTCCTATGTCTGTATATAAGCTCCTTTTGCTCAAAAGGTTTAATAACTGAGAAGCTAATATTAAACCTACGCTTACGTTTATCCCCTACTGATTTAGTGGGTTTATTAGCTTTAAAGTCTTCAGCTATAAGAGCTCTAACATAGTCCCTCTCCTCTTTAGACTCTGGAGTACGTGTATAGTAGTCTTTAGAATCTACATTATCAACATTCACACCTGCAGTACCCCATGTACCATCTGTCCTTAATACGTTTATTTGCCTATTTAACATAATTACCTTTTTATTTATTCTGTTACAAATTTAGCAAATTTCTTTGCTGTCCTGACTATCTCTGTGTCAGTTACTTCTTTATCGCCTTTAAGAAAGAATAAAGCCTCCCTAAGGCATTCTAGCCTAAACTGTTCAACTGCTTTCTGTTGTTCATCCATAATTAATAATTTAGTACTGATACGTATATTTAGTTAAAAGGTTATATAATACTGATAATAAAAAAACCCCAGCCTTACTGGGGTTAGACTGGAGTTAATAACCATAGTCCATACATAAGCAAACTGATTAAGTTAGTAACTACTCAACTTTAACTTGCTTACCTAGGTCTTCCAATTCAATCTTTGATATACTTATACTTAGGATACCATTTTCATATTTAGCTCTTACATTGTCAAGGTCTAGATTCCTAGGTAAAGCATACCATTCATTAAATAATACCTTACGTGCCATAGCTTCACTTTCATGACTAGCCTTAACATGCAACTAACCTAACTCGGTAATAACTTTAATATCTGATTTGTCAACGCCAGGGAGTACAACATCAACTACAAAATTACCTTTATCATCTTCACGCTTATAAATCTTTTCTATCAACATATTTACTATCTCCCCTTTTTAGTTTTACTCTTTGATTTACGCCCAGTTTTATATGATTGCCCATAGGCATTACTCTGGGGGCCTTTTATTATCTAACCTATAAATTAATTCTTCAGGGCTTGATATACTGCCTTTAAACTTATAAAATACTTCATCATCTTCAGTACCAGTCTCTTCATCAACTATTTCAGCTGCTTTTATGTTACGCCTAAACATAACATCAACTCCTGACTTATTTTCTGTACCTAAGTTAAACCTAGCTACATCAGTCCTATTATGGAGAATATCCCTAAATTCATCTTTTAAACTCATAAGCTAAATAAGCTATTTTATTAATTTTTAGATATACCTATCCCCTATAATCGTAAAATTTGCCCTAAGTTTTCGCTAAACCAGTTCGTCACCTCTTGTTGGCTACACCCACCCCTATTTTTTCCATTCTATATAGACCTGTTGGGTCATAGGGTGCTTAGCTTATACTTAGGGTGTTTTTGGCACTATCGGGGACAATATACTTACTAACCCAACTTCTGACCCCCTAACTACCTCTCGGCCCTCGGGGGCGATCTACCTCTCGGTAGGTGCCTATTAGTTAGACTACCTGCCTAACCAATTACGGTACTTATACTTATATTGGGTTGAAAAGGTTTCATTTTCACCCTCAAAATTTAACCTGGTTTGCCCAGATTGTTCTTGGTTAAGGTTATGTACACTTTCATCATATTTATACAAAGACCTCACATGTTCGCCTAATTCCTGATCATTAGGCATATTCCTAACAGCACTACTTACTTGCTTGTTCCTTGCTATCGCTCTCCTTATATATTCTCCCGTAGATGTCATTATCATTCTCTTTAGTTATATTCCACATACCTAATATATCATATATATTTAACAAAACTGAGTCCCTATATAAGTCAAATTGAAATACACTAGGCCTCTCATGATAAACTATTACATCCCCTTCTTCAAGGTCAAATTTATCCTTATTACTATTAGATATGGATAGAACTACACCACGCCTAACATTAGCTTTAACTTCTTTCGTAATAGTTTCAGTTTCAGTCTTAGGGCCCTTCTCAATTTCCTTTAGAGACTTCTTCTTACTAACCCTATCATCCTCCTTAAATACTATCTCTTCTCGTTTCAAATGTATAGGTTCCATCGGCTTTACTAACACCTTGTCGTCTAAAGGGGTAAATGGTATCTCTAGACGTTGTATCGCTTGTTTGTCTTGTTCTTTCAATTCTGTTGATGTTTTCACTGCTTCCGCCATAATAATTATTTATAAGTTTAGTGATTACTACCACTGTTATTAATATCATTGTGAACTTTAATAAAGCTTCAAATATTGTATCTTCTGCCTTATTTTTCATACCCTATTATACTCAAATTATAACAAATAGTTTCAAAAAATTTTTTATATTATATATAGTCAAGTGAAGGTATCACTACTCTGTGTATACACCCCTCCCGCATAATATATAGCTGAGTACGGGTTCCACCTTGTATCAACCTCCCCTATGCAGTTTTGAGGGGAAAAGGGGGGCACCTTTAACTTTTATTCCCCAAAGCCAAGGTAAGTTAATAAGTCTAAATATTACCTTAGGAGGCTTTGTAAAACGGCAACAAAGAATAACTCCTTAACCCGCCGTGTTTATTTTATGATTCTCAAATCACTATCAGGCTTTAAAAAAGTCTGGGAGTGGTTCTTTTGCTGAAGTATCTCATAGCACTGATAGTGTTACTATGAGAAATGGTACTTATCTTCAGCTTTTCTTACACTCCCTTCATGACAGTAAGTAAAATAAGGTACCCTTGCCAATATTCTCATAGGACTGATAGTAAGTTATAAACCTTTAAAATAATCAACAGTTATGGAAAAAAAAGTCTATGAAATTGCTGGTGTCAACCGGCACAGCAAGACCACAGTACGTGGTGAAGAGATAGAATATGTCTCACTTGCCCTGCAAGAAAAAGGTCGTAACATATTCAAAAGCTCTAACACTGACCCATTTGTCAACATCTTTGGTAGCAATGCCAACGACAAACGCAAGATCGAACTTGTCAAAGCTTGCAAAGATGACAACGATAAGTACGATCCAGCTAAGCTTAAAGCGCTAGGTGATGTCGAAGGTTATTTTGCTACCCTCAGTGTGTCACCGTACTACGTCAAAGATCGGGAAGGTAACTATATGAAGTACCCCGATGGGCACCCTGACAAAGGGAAGCCTATGATCTCTACTCGTATCAGCGTGTTTGTTTGGGCTGGTGACGAGTCATCTCTGGAGGAGATCAAGACCATGAACATGGGTAATCGTGAGTTAGTGCCAACAACTGAACTTGACCCTAACCGATACGCATCTGCTAGTGCCAAACTGGTACTGCGTAAGGCTCAGGCTGAAGAAACAGCAAGAGGTAAGCCAGTTGATGACGAGTCCATTGGTGAGTCAGAGACTGAAGATCAGCAACAGCAAGGTCAAAAGATCTAAAGTACTAGGGGTTACAGTGTGTAGCCCCTTTTTTCACTAAGCTAAATCATGGTATTCCTACAAAATAAGTACCAATAACTAAATTAATTAATCATGGAATTAGAAACAGCTGTTATAATTATGACATTATTTGCCATGCTTATAATAGTAATTATAAAAGGCAATAAGGATAAATAGTAAGTACTGATAACTAAATTGAGTACTATCAGATCTGAAAGTTTAGTCCAAATTTGGACTGTCTGAAGTATGTTGGCATATCCCCAAATAAAGCCATATAAGCTGTTTATAGTCTAAATAGACCTGTAGTACCTAAACTACCCTATGAAGGCTTTAAATCGCTTAAAAAGGGCATTTATGGGCAAATGAGGGAGAGTGTTATAGGTCGTCTAAACTCACGCCTCAATCAGCCCTAATTTCACATAATCAATAACCCAACCTATATAATACTAATAGCTATAAACCACAAAAATATACAACTATGAATAAAATTGAATTAATTGGAAGAGGTACAATAATTAACATTGATGATATTAATTATTGTATTGAATCTCACAGCCATAATGACCCTGAATTAACAAGCTCAGTCTATCCCAGTAGGTACCTTTGCGTATTTGTCATTAAAGATGGGATAAAGTTTAGGATAGGATATATTAACTACAACGAACTAACCTGGTTTGATACACAAGCAAGGGAACAACTTATAGAGCATCCTAGTGATATAAAACAAGTTACTGTTATTAATGTCTTAAATTCGGTAGAGTTTAGTGTAAAAAGACTCCACACACCTTTACATGAATTTGATAGGCTGGATGAAGAGAACAGGGAAATGGTATTTGAAAGATTAGTTGACACTGAACTTTAAACCACAAAACTATGAAAATAATAAAAATAGTATTTAGGGTATTGTTAGTACCTATAATAATAGCAGCTGAATTAGCAATCACAGCTGTATGTGGGTGGGGTATAGGGAAACTAATCCTATACTTTACACATGTAGATGAAATAGATTTGTTAGCATGCGACAGTTCAGTCCTTGAAACTATGTACTTAGGGGTAATCATTATAGTAGCATTTGTAACAGTATGTTTACTATTATATATAATATACTTATTAATTAAAGAATTTATTATATAATCAAATCAATAGTATGACTAGAGAGCAAATAACATTAGTAATAAAGAAACGTGAGGATTTATTAGAACAAAATCCTAATTTAAGGAAGGGTCAAGCATTCTACCTAATGTTAAGTACATACTTCTATCACAAAGCAATGGAAATTACAGCTACAAAATTTGACCCATTCTATGAAGATAAGAAGATTCCCAAGTGTATTAACTATCTTTTAAATCATTAAATACTATTAACTACAAAACTATAAGATTATGAAGATTTACAGATTTAAAACTAAGGAAGAACTCATGAAAGAGTTTGGTTCTAATTTTAGAACTAAAGCACGTTTTAACAGTGAAGGTGAGATGGATTACCTATTCGGTACACCAGTGACAAAAGACTTCTATGAAGAAGTTGCAAACCAAGGTATTGCTATGATAGACAATGTAAATCCACATGCTTATCCCACCTTGTGGTCTGTCAACAATAAAATGTTAACCTGGAACTATAAACCTAAAAGGGGGGAAATAGTTGTAATTACACATTACCACAGTGGTAATATTGAAGGTACAGTTACTAAAATATTGGAAGCAAAATGGTACAGTGATTTAATATTATGTGAAGCCTTTACTGGTGATCCAATTAGAAATTTAAGACACCTAAACAAGCCTGCTTGGTTTGAAGCAGAGTATAGACCTGCTACTGAAGAAGAGAAAGAATTCTACAGACTTGCTAAGAAAAAGGGGCGAGTTGCCATAGTAGGGCAAAGTAGTGGAAAACCACACATCTGTTAAACTAAACCACAAAGCTACAAAGTTATAAATAAGTTAAATTAAACCACAAAATAAAGTGATTGAAAAAGGATTAGAAAGACTTAATAATCGTAAAGCCAAGCTTCTCAGGGATAGGGAAGCAATCAGTACAGGTAGAATAGTATTTAGGAATAATAGGTTGTTAAACAACAAAAACTACAACCCATTGTTTGCAGAAGAATACAGATTCTCCCTCATCAGCTACATTGACAAGAAAGTAGTGGAAATTGATGAAGAGATTGCAAAAAGTGAAGCTCCCCAGTTAGGTATGGGGAGCTGATTATTAACCACAAAATATAGATGTATGACATCAAAAGCATTAGTATGGTTAAATTCCAACAAAGTACAGATTGGGGATCGAGTATTATTACTACCTGACGTACTCAAGGACAACCCTACAGAAGAATTAGCAGGACATGCTGTAGTAATTACTGGGTTAATACCTACAAAGGATTATAAGACAGCCTATGTAGAAGTAGGTAAACGTCTTCCTATTGGTGTAATAGGCTATTGCCAACCTAATTATTATAGGCTGCTTAAAGCTACTCATTACAAGGTTAAGCAAACAGGTACAAAATGGCCTAAGTCAACTAATTGGCACAAGATCACAGATTTCTTTGTGATGCTAAAAGGTTGGGAATACCAATTTGCTATCAAGGAAGATGGTTATATGATCCCATTGCAAACCAGGAAGTGGTGGAGATTATGATAAGTAGGTGGCAAATATCCGGCAAGACCTTGGATAATAAGCTACTAGTCTCGTTTTTAAAGAAAGAGAGTTTATTAAATAGGTTTATTGATCTAACATACTTCTTTGCTTCTAAAACATCTAAGTTAAAAGCATCAAAGAGTGACCCATTTACGAGTACTAACAGCCCATTAAATATAAACGGGGATCTAAATGCTATATCACAAGCATTTCCATGGGCAGCATCAATCGAAAGGGAACTATTCTGGTGTTCTATTGACAAAAAGTACAGAAAGTATGTAAAAACTAAAAAAAGGGAGGCTAAATATGAAAACCAGGTTAGATAGAGCTAAAACTAGGCTTTCAGGTCAGCTGAATAGGCCTAAGTCCAAAAATATGCGAACTCGTGGAAAGAAAGTAATTGATAAGCGAGTACCAAGGGATGAAGAGCGTATAGTTGAACTGCAACAACGGATTAGCAGGCTAAAACGAGAGCAACATACGCAGTAGAACCACAAACAACAGAACTGTAGTAACCCATGTAGGATTAAGCCAGATGGTTGCTGCACAAACAGTAGGTCTTTAAATAAAACTATACAGACAACACCATAAATAGTTGTCACCCCAAAGAAAGGGTATGAATGCTGAAGTACAGCTGATACAGCTCTTTCCCTACTGTTTTCCAATAACAGGTATTTTTTTGAGGACTTTTGTCCACCAGATTATAACAAATAGTTTAAATACCGTAATTATGAGAGTACTTAAGCCACCTTAATTAACAACAACTAAAATTTATTTATTATTATTTTAGAGATTAAATTATTAAAACTAAACAGTTAAATTATTAAAACTAAACAGGTAGATCTATTCTGACAGATACGCGCTCATTGAGGGTGGGATCTACCTGTTTATCTTATACAATAAACCACAAAAATTAAGTAAGATGAAAAAAAACTTTAACAAAGAAATAGACATACTTAGACAGCTTCTCATATATAAGGAAAACTGTCAGTACGAAATGAGCTTAAGACAGCCGATAGGTGACGGACCTATGGCGCTTGTAAGTAGAGCCAGGTATGTTACAGGGTATATGTCTACAAGGTGGTTTGATCTATTTGACATATACAAAGAGTTACAACTAACAGTTGGTTGGAATTTAAGTGATTTATTAAGTAAAAGCATAATTGACTTAGGATGTGGAACAGGATTACTTGTAGACTTATTCAGCATAATATTTAAGAAAACTTATGGAATAGAAGCTGATTGGAATCTTTGTAAGATAGCTACAATAATGAGGCCTCATCTAGAAATATACAATGGATATGTACAGGAAAGAGTAGACTTAATACTCAGGTTAGATCCTGACATTATTTATGCTTTTAATATCACAGGTGAACCAAGAGAAACATTTGATGAGTTATTCAGGAAGATGCGCAAGGGACAAGTATTTGTACATCTAGGGGGCTCAACAGAGATAGAAGAGTTAATAGATGAACACAAGTTTAATACATCTAACAAAGAGGAAGATAGGCAATCAGCCAGAGTACTGATAGCTATTAAATAAAACCACAAAATTAAAAATATGGATTGGGAACAATCAAGAGACGAAGATAGAGAATTTGATCCTAATGATGGACAAGATATCTACGGATGCATACTAGGAGCAATTATGTGGATAGCACTAATAGCACTAGCGATTTTCTGTAGATAAACCACAAAAATGAAATTGTTAAAAATATAGAGAGATCTTGGAGCCCAATCAGGGCTATCGGCGACGACACGGTGGTAACCAGCCCATACAGCAGTCGTACTTCAGGTCTCCCTAACTTATGGTCCGTTCGTCTAGTGGTAGGACGCCGAGCTGTTAATACTTTATACATGCACTAGCTATGTTAGAGTATCAACCATGGTTTGCCCCACGGAAACGGAGGTTCGACTCCTCCACGGACTGCTGTTAGCCATATAGCTCAAAAGTGTTACACTCAAGTTCCTAGGAATCGGCTGTAACCCCCAAGGATATGCAGAGGAGAATGGAACTTATTTGGACTTAAAATCCAATCCATTCTAGGCCACCTCACGCAGAGTCCGAGTAGCGGAAGAGCCCCTAATAAATTATAGGGAGATCTGGGTTCGAGTCCCAGTATGGCTACTATTTTTATTTACAAACCACAAAAATTAAATATTATGTCAGCATTAATTGCATTCCTTGTAACAATGGCATTCCTAAGTTTAATGGGCTATGCCTTATTACCTTACGGGACTAAGGAGGAAGCCTCAACGAGAAAAGTAGTAGGTATTGTAGCAATTTTAGCTACAGTAGTAATACTAATATTAACTTTAATAATATCCTAAAGTATGGAAAAACGTTATGCCCTTAACAGGGGAGACATCTTAGTCTTACTGTTAAATGGGAAGAAAAAGACATTTAGGGTCTTATCCTCAAAAGATAGCATGGGAAAAGACGCCGACAGTAGTAATAAGAAAGAGCCTTTGGATCTCAATATAAGTAGCGAGCTATTCAAAGAGATCGAAAAGAAACTGCCTGAAGTATTTTTTAAGAAAATCCGATGGAAATCTAACTCAGTAAGATTATTAAGCGTTAAAAGGAGCTAAGACATGTGGAAATCTAACTCAAAGCAAAGCAAAGACAAAATAAGTAAGGGCAGTTTAGTAATTATTGACATGCCCGACTTTATTGGAGAATATGTACCTTCAATAAGTAAGGTAGCGTGTAGCTACAAAGAAAAGATGCTACATTTCTCTAATGTTAGCAATGCTTTTGGTAGCTTATTTGGTGAAGAACACCATTTAATAGAAGTACCAAGAGCAGTCATACTCTATAACAAGACACATTTTCTTAAGAGTGTATTAGAGCTATCTGAAGCATATAAAGAAGATAGCTTAGATTCTTTATTCTTTTACGGTCGTAAAATAGTACTACCAGTCCATGAGGGATACTTAATGCCGGTAAGTAAAATAAAGGATCCACACAAAAGAGGACTATGTTATAGAGAATGGGAAATGTTAAAGACTAAGGGATATAGTAACCTTATAACCTAACTTAACTAACAAACGATTTACTTACGCTGCTAGCTAGGGCTTTAGCGGACTCGGGTTCGATCAAAAGGTCGAAGTTAAACTGGGTGAATTCAGGGAAACCTAAGTCACAATGATAAGGCAACCCTGAGCCAAGCCCTTAAGAGGGAAGGTGCAGAGACTACCTGAATACAGGCTAGAGCGCCCAGCACTTAAAAGTGAAGAGATAGTCCGATACTCCTGAGAAATTAGGAGAAGAAGCGAGATGTAAATTCTTGACGTTTTGATAAGGTTTCTTTTGTATATTTACCATTACGAGGTGTTATACTCTTCAATTCGTTAAGTATCATATCTATACGTCTACGCTTCTTGGGATGTCTGGAATTTATGTAAGATAGTACGTTTATACATTTAGGTAAATAAGTATACCTCAGCTCATAATTAGTAAAATCACCTGATTTTTTAGTACAAATGAATCCATTATGACCTGTTTCAAGTTTAATAAATTTTTCTATTTCCACAAGTAGGTCATATTCGTTATTACTAAAAGAAATAACAGGTGATCTTTCGCAATTCTTATGTAAACGTAAAAATGTTATCGTGCCGTCAGCATCAAAGAAACCTGTAATATATTCCCAACCCATATTTTTATTGAATATACGGACGCAGGTTTGAAATGTTACTGTTCCAGATGTTTTAACTATTGTCCCGAAGGCTCCACTTATCTAAACACTGTATTATGAAAGCATTAAAACTACCACGGAAGGAGAAAAAGAGACGTAAGAAGGAGATACAAAAGTATCTAAGAAATGTTCTTAAGGTAGAAGCTAATACTAAAAACATCCGATTATCGGAAATAGGATACAGGCTAGTAAAATAGCCCGTTGCCAATGATAGCAGTAGGGCAGGTGAGGAGAAAATATTATAATTTCACGGAGGTTGGTAACTCAGGTAGCCCCTGGGGTGTAACCTGCCCTTTGTTTTCAACGTTAAAAATATGGGGCCTAATTGGTTTTGACGTTATGGTACCCAGTTAGCACGAAAGGTGTAAGTAATTTTTAAATGGCGAATCTGAAATGATGCAATTGCTTAGAGCAGCTGCTTAATCGGTGAGTCTTGGGGGACATTAATAGTCCCCCTTTTTCTTTAACCATTAAAACTAACCAAACATGGATAACTTATTTAGGAAGACACTACTCCAAGATCTTAAAGATCAATATTTGGAGTTACGGAAAGACTTCTTTAGGGCTAAAAAAAGAGGCAACAAAAGGGAAGCAAATTCCCTGCGAGAACAGCTTTCAACACTTTCCGCCTTAATCGGAGAAATTGAGAATATGGAAAAGAAGAAAGCATCATCCAGCTTTGAAGGAGACAAAAAGTACTTAAGGAAATACTTATTTGATACACTAACTGCTTCTTTGACTGAATCCAAAGATAGTCGTAAAGGTAGACTTTTCAGAGATAAGTGTATCAACGAAGTTGCAACTATAACGAAAGCTTCTCATAAGCACTTGTTTGAAGAAGATGATAAGTTAAGTCCAGAAGAGGCGTATAATATCATTAATACGCTTAGTAAGTTTGGTATGAAGGAATTCAGGGAAAGAATCAGTGAAGCAAGAAAAGACGACAGGGGTAGAGACAGAATTGTCAAGTTTGTCTTTTCAAATTCACCTGAAGATCGAAATAAAATCGATATGGTGATTAAGAAAGTTCTATAAACCCTGAAAAAACCGATTAAAATGAACAAATACAATGCTTCTGCATCGGAATTATTTGATGCAGCCGAATACTTTTACAAAATGGCTGTCCGTTTTGAAGACAGGTATTGGAATCATGGCAACAACCAAAGTGATATGAGTGCCATGCATATGTACAAACTGAAAGCTGCTGAAGCTGAAAGCTACGCTGAATTGCTTATTCAAGAGGGGTTAAGCAATACCCTAGGATTTGGTCCTGAATGGATTAAAAAGAATTTTGTAGCTCTTAATCCAGCTAATATTAAAAGTGAGGTAAGTAAAGCTAAAGAAGCTGGTAAAAGTGAAATCCCTAATGCTGAAATAGTTAATGATGAAGCTGAATTCATTAGCAAAAAAGTAGGTATGAAATTACGGGAAGAAGAAGCAGCTGTACTTAGCAAAAAAAGGCAAATACGTGAAAGTGAACCTCCATTTGTAACTAGCTTACGTTCTGAAATTATAGAACTACTTGAAAAAGGTCTAAGGGGCGAATTGGTTACATTATTAACTAAGTTCCATTTTAGGGATGTTGAATATCCTGCAGAAAGAGCTTACAGGTTTATCAACTTAGTTAAAGAGCAATTCAATATATTAGAACCCTCAAGTTCTTTAAAAGAAGCTAAAACAGCCAGAAGGGTAGCTGAACTAAAAACTCAGCTGCTTAATAAAAAGAGAAGAGAATTCAGGAAAAAGTACACTAAAAAGCATGGTAAATTGCCTAAGCCCGAATTACTCAATGCTATACAACTAAGCGATCAGGAAATAGCTCCTTTAGTTGAAAAAGCTAATAAATGGGGCACAGAAAAGATACCTGTAAATACCTATGTTTATGCTAGATACACGGTACATAATTGTAATGGTGTAGATGTAGAAGAGGGCTATGCCAAAAGACATAAGAATAAGCCTAATGAGCTATGGCATAGCAATAGGTTTGTATGCTTCTTAAGTGATGTAGAGAAGTGGAGACCTATCTACGATATCATTCACAACAAAGAAAGGGAGATGAAGTGGTATTTCAATAACAACCCTGTATCAGGCAAATATCAAAGAAATAAAGTTTAACCTAAGTAACATATTATGTCAAAAAGTAAAAAAGAAAGAAACACTTCACACGACGCAATAGAGTTAATACTCGTAAGCGTGCGTATCAACGAGCTCAGGAGCTTAAGGTTACGGTTATTTAACGACATTTATTTAATACGTTCAACCTGTCAAAACTCCAAGTTTACAAGAGCTTCTAGTACTATCAACAATATGAGTTTACTCATAAGCGAGATAGATGCTAGAAGAAAAAGCTTAACAAGGAGAAGTAGATCCTTGATGGTAAGAATGATTAAGCTAACCAATAAAACATTTCAAGAAAAACCATCAGAGCTAGTGCCCTTACACAATAAAGATATTGAAACTGGGTATGTAGAACTGACGGAAGTAACTGAACAAGGTGAACTTATACCCCATTTACTACTACTTGATAGTGGTAAAATAGAACCAGCTAACAATGTAAGAGCTAAACAGATCATGGCAAGAGGTCCCAGCTATACCGGGTTCACCTTCGATAAAATAAAAGCCTTGGCTATAATGTCTGAAACCTGGCCAAGGTAGCACATAATATTTTTTGTGGTTTGAGTCGATTTAGGTGCGAGCCTATTTCGGCTTCAATTTTTGTAGCAGTTCTTGAGAGAACCTTCACCCTACCGCCTTTGGATTCGGCAATGTTGGGAATACCAAGGACAATGCCTACTACCTATTAGCTACTCAATATCTACAAAACTACTCTCCTTATGAAGTATCCTAGGAAGATGGGTTCCAATTATTGATTTAAGCGCACTCTGAGGAACTGGCAGACCCGATGGATACATTAAGGTAAATAGGTCTAACGCAACCCATGGTCAAATCCGTACTCTTAAGTGTGTGGGTATTACCCTTAAGAGCTTATGCATGCTCGCACTTCCCTTTACGAAAAGGTTGAACTAAGAAGTAACTGAATACGGGGCTGTATATACTGTATACAGTGGGGCTGGAAACACCAGAAGACTACGATGATGCTACCTAGTAAATAGGCCAAGTGAACACTTAACTTTGAATTAAGTTAGTAACGGGGGGTCCAAATTCCTTAGAGTCGTTGTATAGACCTTGAGTACCGAGTACAGAGTAGATAATTTATCCCCCAGTAAAGTGGTGTAGTTCAAGCCGCAGTAGCGAAATATGAACTGTCGTCTGTGATTTCGGCTGGGGTAAGAGGAGGAGGGATGGATACGTGTGCTTCACCGTTTGTATGGTAAGAAGCTACATGTTATACGCCCTAGCCAAGATCTGAAGCATGAATCGTCAAGTTGGGGCTTAGGAATAAGTTTGATAAATAGCCTGCGATAGGTCGCAATCCCTATCAGTTTCAACCATCGAGTAATGTGGAGGATACATACATCAATGAGGCGGTAATGCCGCCCAGTATCATGGTAGTGCGCTTTATAACTGATGCAGCCATTTCCAGTTATATTTGCTTGGAGCTACTTATGATGCGATACTCTGTAGGACAGAGGGTCTTTAAACTTAGCAGGTAACCGTAAGTGTGGAGAACAAAGTTAAGTCCCTAGAGTAGAACAGACCTCTAACAGTTCTACAAAATTCAAATAGTAAACAAGGGTTTACAACGGAGCCGTTAGGCTGTTGTATAATATATACCCAAATAAATGTCAGTGTATTTCTTGCCTAACCACAGCAAGAGACTGACTAATAGTGACTATAAGAGTATTAAGCTAAGGAGGTTGTGAGTGGATGTGGTTCATGAGGTACCAAGTGCATTTTAAAAGCTTGGGTGGATGACTTCATTGAATCATAGCTTAATATTAAGTAAGGAAATAGGACTGGGGCTTAAGAAAGTCCCAGCTCCCCAGTCCTTTTAAACTATTAAAAAATGAAGGTAAAAAAGTATAAATATCTAATACCTATAATAAGCATAAAAGCTGAAGGTACCTTAGTACATTTGATACAGCGCAATATTCTGTACAAAGCTAAAAAAGTACTAGGGATCAAAATACCAATAGAAAAGATCTTTCAAAAAGACAGGGGGATCTCAGCTTGGAAAGAGACAGCGGGTCATAAGCAGACTAAATGGAGAATAGTCTACATAAAAGATGAAGATAATAACATCAGATTAGGGCCCGTTATTCAAGACAAGAAACTTTTAAAGTTTTTAAACAAGATTACTAACCAAAATTATGCAAAATGAAAAGAGGAGCTAGCAAACCCAGTAGTGTTTTATCGCTTGGAGAAATAGTATATTTTCTACAAGAAGAGGTTGTAGACAATGACAACAAGTTGATAAGGACTACCTGGTATGATCCAAAGGGTATAAGAGTAGTATCTGTTGTCTTAGACGGCAACAAAGTTGTAGTAAATCGAAAAGATATCGTCGAGTCTATTATGTCTAAAGGAGAGATAGAAGGAGACCATAAGATATTTGAAATGTCTTTCGATATCAACAAAGAATCGATTTACACAGACAAAGATTCCGCAATAGAAGATGCGTGGGATCTCAATGAGAAGTCCCTGGAACAAAACAGGTATGCAGTATCTGAAAAGAAAAAGGAGTTATCTGACCTTGAAGAAAAAGTTAAAATGGTCAAAGTTCAGATAGATGCTGGAAATAAAGTATCTCAATTTCTCGAAGATTGGCTTGAAAAATTAGGTGATGGGGAAACCTACACTGATGATCAAGCTGTTTAACCTTAAGAATTATTAACCAACTAAACAATTTAAAAAAATGGCTAAAAGCAAAAAGAAAGTACAAGATGAAGTACAGGAACAAGAAACTGCAACTACAGTGGAAAATGAAGCTACAGAAGCTTCTGGTTCAGACAACACCCAAACTGCTAACGCTGAGGATGATACGGTCTTTGGTACGGTAGTATGGAACGACAAAAAGAAGAAAGGATTTGGTTTTATCCAGATGGATGGTGAAAAGCAAGAAGAAGGTAATGATATCTTTATGCACCATTCCCAAATTATGGCTTACAAAGATGGTAAGGTACCAAATCTTGAAGCTGGTGATAGGGTATCCTTTATACTTGTAGATCCCCCGGAGAGCAATAGCAAACAAAAACCTATTGCTTCTGAAGTAGTTCTCGAGGAAAAAGCTCCCAAAGAGGATAAACCCAAAGAGGAAAGCAAATCTGAAAATAAGTAGTGTTAAACTCTAAAAACTAAAAAGCTAACCAATGGGTAAAAATAATCAGGAAAAACAGCAACAGAATAAAGGTAATTCTCTTACTGATCCTATCAAAACTAAGAGCGGTAAGGAAATCAAGGGTTTAGAAACTGATGTTAACAAAGAAGTAAGCAGTATCATCAGTAATAGAAAGACTGAACCTTATGAAACAGTCAAAGGTAAATTGGCTGAAAAAGAGTTACAAAGAAGGGCAGATGTTTTAATGAATGCCCTTTATACGGAGTACCCAAAGGTGGTTAATATGGTCAAAGAAATAGGGCCGGATCTTGATCCAGAATACAACGAGGATGACAAGGAAGTAAAACCTAAACGTTATTCTGCTGAAGCCTGGAAAAAGAAGACCAAGACTCTAGAGAGATTTGAATCTCTTAAAAAGGCTATTGAGACTGTCAGAAAAGATGGCAACTATGAATTGCTGGACAAGTATTTTAATCAGTACAAATAATAAGGCGTATGGAAGACAAATTAAAGCTTCCAACCAGCATACAAAGAGAAATAGATGAGATAGCTTCATCAAGAAATGATGAGGTAATGTCTCTAGTACACATCTGGCGCAACAGGCAAATAAAGTATAAGTTTGATCCTGTAGTTCATGATGGTAAGAGCAACAATCAATTAATAAGAGGAGGGTGCCAATGTTCATACTGTAAACACCTTAAACTCTATGTCCAAAAGAAGTTGGAACATCACAGATTGAAGAAGTTTATAGATAAGTGTGATATGTACGGCATAGAAGTAAGTGAACTGGATGATTTATTAAAAACCCTTGATGAGATTAAAATTAAAGTTCAGTATGAGAAATCTATTAAAGATAAAGTTAAACAAGAACTAAAACTCTAGCAACCACTATGAAGATTTCAAAGGTAATTAAGACTATCCTATTTGTAATGATTGTTATGTCTTGTGCCTCTTTTTACACTCTATACAGCTTTTATAAAAATAATAATGATAAACTTGAATCCGCTGAAAATATTCAGGGACAAGAGTCATTAGATGCTAAAATTCTAAAAATAATCTATTTCAATAGAGCTTTAGAATTAGCTAAAAGTACAGAGTGTATAGAAGAAGTAGAGGTAGATAATACTAACTACAGACGGGAATCAGTCGAGAGCTTTATAGGAAAATCTATTCCTTCTAATAATAGTATAACCGTTTCTAACCTGCTCATTTACAGGAAGGAAACCCTGGTTATATATGCAGGGAATAGCAAGACTCAATTTTTCTATAAGACTCTTACA
This sequence comes from uncultured Spirochaetaceae bacterium, assembly GCA_964589355.1. Lineage (GTDB taxonomy): Bacteria > Spirochaetota > Spirochaetia > Sphaerochaetales > Sphaerochaetaceae > Pleomorphochaeta. The sequence goes on along the minus strand of CAZPTG010000001.1, from coordinate 17,254 downwards.
GAAAGTTACAAAGGCGCTATAAACGTCTACAAACCACTAATCCAAGTACCGGAATATTTAGGTTACTCTATAAGAGGACCTACCAGAGCAGCTATAAATAAAACTGCTAATAAACCTGACAATCAACTAAATACTATGAAGAAATGTGAATTTTCAAAGGAACAGAAAAAGAAAGTTGAAAGGGTAGCAAAGGTATTATTCGACTATAAGTACATATACATTGAGGGTAATAATCTTGTTTTCTCTCAATTTAGAAAGAGCTCGTTAGTTAGCTTATTAGCTCCCAACGAAGCTACCAAAGTACCTATATTTGAGTTGATAGTAAACGAAATCCCTAAAAAGCTAAGTACTTTTGCTTATGGGAACCAATCCTTTGCTCCTCTTTATATGGCTGGTATTGTGTACCTCTTAAATATGCACCCGCCAGCTATAGCTGATTATGTATATCATAAGTTTATAAGGATTAGTAATAATTACAATCCCCAAGCTACGGCAAGATCAGCTATAAAAAATATCATTGATGAAGAAGAAAAAGTGAACAATAGTTCGATACTTATGAGTAAAAGGGCTAGAGATGCTGTTAACATGGGTGAAAGCAGTAAACTTGAAGTTGAAAGTATACTTAACATGATGCCATAGTATACTAAAGCCCTTACCTAAACCTTTTATAGTTTATAACGTAAAAGGCCTCATAAGTTATAAGTAAAGGGCGAGTTAAGTTAACTTGCCCTATGTTTAACTAAACTACTATTTATGAATAAGTTTTTTATAATCATAGCTTCTGTGATTACTATGTTTTTGCTATGTAGTCCAAAGCTAAACAAGGGCTCTTCTATACCGATAGACAAAGAAAAATCTATGGCTACTTATGAAAGATTAGTAGCTAAAGAGCAACTAAACCTAAGTAACAAGGATACAGAAATGGTCAAAGCGCTTAAAATAGCGTTAAAAGGCAAAACTCATTTATTCAATGATTCTGTTACAAACAGGTTAAATAGGATAGCATCCACACATGGTATTAAACCTTCTTGGATTGTTTATGTCATGGTTAAAGAAAGTGGTGCCGATCCTACTAAGCAGAATGAAATATCAAATGCTACTGGCATTATTCAATTTATGCCTAGTACAGCTAGGGCACTAGGCACATCTACTAAAGAACTACTCTCTATGAATATTTATGAGCAGCTTCATTACGTAGATAAATACCTCAGTGCTATAGGAAAGTCTCATCTTATAAGATCCTATGAAGACTTATACTTAGCTATATTCTGGCCCAGAGCTTTGGGCAAGAGCCCTGATTATGTGATAAGTTCTAAGAAAAGTCTTGTAAGTAAACAAAATCCAACTATCTCTGGCGAAAGAAGGGATGGTTCTATTACAGTAAAGAGTTTTAAGAAGTATGCACTAAAATTGTAACAAATATTGTTTATTAATAAGAAAATACCCGCTCAATTTAAAAGTTGGACGGGTATTTTACTTAAAAACTTTTTATTATGGAGATTACCCTAGATCTAAATGAAGCTATCAACTTTCAAAAAAAATTAAACAGCGAACTAGGTAAATTAAGGAAAAAATTACTTTGTTCCAAGGATGAAGAGGAAAGAGATAAACTGTTAGATGAATATGAATATATTTCTAACTCTCTTGTAAAGATAAAAGTTAAAATAAGGGAGAAGAATATTCAAGAAAATATATCAGAGAATATCTATAAGTTATCTGAACTGAAATCCCTAAAAGAGATTTTAGTAAAAACGAGAAAAGTAAATAGAATTAGAGAAATTGAAAAAGAAATTATAAGGTTGGAAAGATTATTAAGGGTATCTAACTCATTTACTACCATTGCTATTGATAAAGAAATGAAAAAACTTGTAAATATTTTAAATAATACAAAATGAACATACAAAATAGTAAGTTGGTAATACTACACGATAGAACTGGGAAAGAAATACAGTTTAATGATAGGAGAATGATAGAATATACTATAATCTCCATGATTAACAGTGTTGTAAATAGACCTCTAAGTGTCATAGATGCAGGCAAAGAATACTATGGATTATTGAATTTAGCTGCAGGAAAACCTCTATTAGAAGGAGTAGATATAGGCTCTACTTTAAGTAGAAATCCTATCAAACTAGTTAAGATGCTTGAAGGTACAGATGGTACAGTAATTAAGGAAGCTGAGAATAAAGCTTCTCAAATAGCTAATATAATTATGGACAAAGGTGATAAAGACACTAGTTTAACTTCTTCCTTTTTTAGCTATTTTTTAGGAGAATTAACACCCTATATGCTAAACAACAATATCCTTATTCCTTGCTATGATCATAGAAGCCCTGCAGTTGTTATCCATAACTTAGTAGGTAAAGAAGATTCACTAGATACATCCAGTATTGATAAGATTATAAATACTTTTAAGAAAATAGAAGTATATTTAGCTTGTCTACATAATACTAATAAAATTGAAGAAAAAAGAACAGTTGGGAAAGTTGGAGAAAAGTACAGATCTAAGTTCAAGGATATATTAAAGAACATTGCACGTGATAAAGTACCTAAGAGAGCTGATATGTACGACCCTAAAAATATTAAACATATATTAGATTTGTACTCATTATCTGAGGAATTCCTTAGGGAACAATGTATAGAAGCAAACAAAGTAAATATAGAAGAAATTGATAAATCTATAAATAAGATTGATAAACAAGAGAACATATCAAAGGTACTATTAACATCTGAAGAAGGGTCAGAGGATAATAAAGATGACTACAACCTTACAATTAATTTAACAGATACTTTTAAAGAAGACTTAAGGACAATATATGAAAGTATTGAAGATAAAGAACAGGCATTTGATTTAAGTCTTTTTATTATTAATTATTTGAGAATTAATTCCTTGATGGGAGATTATACTGATACAACAACGTTATTTTCTAAGTTAGATACAGGTAAGAGTATTACTACATATTCAGACTTATATGAAATGTTAACTTCTGTAACTAGGGATTATTTAGATACAAAGTCCTATTTAAATGAAGTATCTAACAAAATCCCAAAAAGTATTTTACAATTCTCTAAAAACTTATTGAAACAAAATACGTAATGTATATAAAAGCATATAGGAAAGTTTCAAACAAATGTAAGACATGTGGGGGTGAAGGAAAAATTACCAACAAAAGGTATAGTTGGCATAAAAATACTTGTCCTACATGTAGAGGTGAAGGAATAACGACTAGAGAAGAGGAAGTAAAGATTCCTCTTAGTCATCTTAATGATTATACCTAAATGGTAATTTGTGTAATTGATAAAACTCACAGTAGAAGTAAAGATTTATATGAAAGATTGAAAGAGGAGTATACTGAAGGTAGGGTACTCTATTTAGCTTCTATCGATAAGGTAGAAGAAGTCGCTACGATGCTAAAGATGTCAAAGAACTTTGGCTTAGCTAAAGAAGTAGAAAAAATTTGGCAAAGTTATAACGAAGCTATAGCAGATAATATCATAGACTATATTAAACATTTTAAGAACGAAGAAGATATAGTACTAGTCAATGTAACAAGTGAAAAGGATAGAGCTCTGTTTGTTGAAAGATGCTCATTTGATGTGCATTCTATATTCTTGGAAGGAGCTCCTAAGAGCTACATACATGACACTGTACTAAACATAAGGATGAATATGACTTTACAAACTAGTAAGTACGATGATATATCTGCTAACAAAGAAGAAAGTACTGTTTAAAGATGGTGATATTAACTACAGTACTAAAATATCAGAGGTTATATCTGATTTAAAGGAACAGAAAGTAATTGCCCTAGATATAGAAACTAATGGATTTGATACCTTGACTAACAAAGTATTAATGCTCCAGTTAGGTACTAGAGAAGGTAACCAATATGTTATAGATTCTAGGGATTATGATATAAGTAAATTCAAGGAAATATTAGAGGATAGTAGTAAAGTATTTGTAGGCCATAATATAAAGTTTGATTATAATTCCTTAAAGAAGCACAATATAGTATTAAGTAGGGTATATGATACTATGCTGTCAGATATTGTAATATATAACGGCTATTACTCTAAAGATTATATTAAGAAAAACAAGAGATTCTCATTAGCAGGTGTGTACAAACATCACTTTAATAAAGCCATTGAGAAAGAAACTAGGGATACTTTTAAAACAATAGGCAGCACACCATTTAGCTACTCTCAAGTACTCTACGGAGCTAATGATGTTAAGTACCCATTAGAGATAATGAAGGTTCAAAGAAATTTACTAAATGAATTTGATTTGGTAGAATGTGCTAAGTTAGAGAATAAAGTTACTTTGGCTTTAGCTGATATAGAGTATAATGGTTTTTATCTCAATAGGGACAAGTGGGGAAAAGTAGCTAAGGAGTATAGTAGAAAAGTTAAGGAAACTACTGACAAATTAGATAGAATACTGATAAGTAAGGATAAATCATATAAGAAAAAGTATTACCAAAAAGATTTATTCGATGAACAGTATGAAGATAAGAGGTTCACAGTAGTTAATTGGGATAGTCCCCAACAGGTATATGAAATATTAACAAATGTATTTGACATATATCTTGTAGATAAGCATGGTAAACCTTCTACTAGTACTAAAGCTATAGAATATTTAACAAGTACCCATGAAATTACTGATAAACTATTACAATATAGGCAAGAAAGTAAGGCTTTAAATGCTTTTGGGGAAAACTTTGCTAGAGATTCTACAGATAAGGAAGGTAGGATACACACTAAATTTACTCAAATTGTGGAGACTGGTAGAGTTAGTTCTAGCAAACCTAATTTACAACAGATTCCTAGCTCTAAATTATTTAGGGAATGCTTTGAAGCCCCTAAAGGTAGGAAGATAATTACTGCAGACTATAGTACTCAAGAGGGCCGTATTATGGCTGATCAGTCCAAAGATGAAGCTTATGTAGATTTCTTTAAGAATGGGGGCGGTGACGCCCACAGTTTTGTAGCAACTAAGATGTTTTCAGCTAAATTTGGTAAAGAATTCATAGTAACTAAGTACAATGAGAATAAGGAGTATAGACAACAAGGTAAGAAATTAAACTTCTCTATATCTTATGGTGGTACTGCCTTTTCTTTATCAAAGAGTTTGAAGATATCGGTGGAGGAAGCTCAGGAGCTCATAAACGCCTTTTTTAGAGGATTTAAGCAACTCAAAGAGTATTTTGATACTAACTCCCGTTTCGGCCTAAACAACGGCTATATTCGCACTAATACGATCACTAAGCGTAGGAGGTGGTTTCAAGAATATGAAGATTATTTAGTGTATAAGGAAAGAGCTAATCAGTCTGATAGATCTTTAGATTATTATAAGAGGTATAAGACTCTAGAGGGATCTATTGGTAGGAAGTCACAAAATACACCTGTTCAGGGTACTGCAGGGGATATGACTAAACAAGCTTTAGTGTATATTAGGGATAAACTATTAGAGAACGGTGTAAAACCACTGTCTAGTGCTGAAGCTAAGTTGGTTAGTGTGGTACACGATGAATGTAGCTTAGAGGTAGTAGAAGGTAAAGCTGAATTCTACGCTAAGATACAAAGGGAAGCTATGGAGAAAGCTGCTAATCTACTCACTGAAGATCTAGATATTCCTGTAGATCAAGAGATAGGAGATCATTGGTCTCATTAATTTAAACTTATTATGAATAAAATTAAAATTAGATATAAAAATACATTTACAAAGCCTATCAGTTATCATAGTTTATCAAAAGAATGGTATATATTCTTACCTAATAATTTAATTAAGCTATTTAAATATGGAATAAAATATCCCATTTTATATTGGTTTAATAAAAAGCATTATACAGGTATATGTGAATGTGGCCATAATTTCAGTGAACATCACCATGGTGTTATTATGAATGTAGATTCGTTATACTACCCATTACAAGTAAATGGGGTTATAGGTCAAGAATGTGAGCATAACGGCTTTAATGGTGAAAAATGGGCTGATGAAGATGGTAGTATCTGTAGGTGTAATAGCTACGTAGACAAAGGCTGGATATTCAGGAAGAATAAAGATTATAAATTCAGATTGCATGGAAAAATTGGACGATCTAAAACCTAAGCAGATAAAGGAAGAGGACTTTGATGCTTATGTAGATATATATGATAAAAAGTATACATGGTTCTACAAAAATAAGGTATTGCTTATAGAGAAAAAAGGAGGTGAATTTGAATTTCTTGAGTGGCATGCCCACAATGGACCTGTATATGATTTAAGCTTGTCTACAGTAAGGTGGCTTGTAGATAAAAAGAAGATAAATTCAAAACGTATCAAATTAGTATTAAAATTAGCAGGAAATGAACAATCAGACTCTAACAGAACCAGTATCAGAAATAGGGGCAACTAGATTGTTATTGGATATAGTAAGGGATAATCTACCTAAGGAATATAATAAAGACTATGAGTCATTGAACAATGCTGTAGATAAGATAACACCTGAAAGACTATCTTCTACAAGACATTTAAAGACTTGTGATGAACTGTTTAGACGAAGAATCTTACTTACTATTCATACACCTTATAACAGCTCCTATGACAATCTCTTGCTTAAACAAGAGAAAGTTAAAAGAAATGCACTTCCTCGATTTATAGAGGAATATGTGAGAAAGAGAGGTACTAAGCATAAAAGGCTTTCACATTTTGAAAGAGAAGGTAAGGTCTTTTGTGTTAAACACTACAAGTAGATATGAATATTGATATTGAAGTACTTAAAGATTACAAACTTACCCCTAATGAATACGTAGTAGCACACACAGTGCAGAATAAAAACTACAAGGACTTTAGGGCATTAAGTAAATTAATACAAATGGATGATATTCTTCGTAGCTTAGAGAAAAAGGGATTTATTAAAGTTCCTGAAGAAGAAGGCATAAGCTTAGATGATATCACAGTGAGAAATAAGTTACTATTTGTATTTGACGAAAGAGACTATTTTGATGATATATATGAAGAATACCCTGTCAAGGTTATAAGACCTGATGGTGTAAAAGATTATCTTAGAGCAGATGTAAAAAGGAGTAGAAAGATATACTATAATAAGGTAAATAGCTCTAGAAAAAGACATGAGAAAATATTGAAAGCCCTAAGATTTGAAAAAGAAATTAGGGAAAAAGAAAACTCGTGGAAATACATGAAAAAATTGCCTAAATGGCTCTCATCTGAAGAATGGAAAGTATTTGAAGAGAGGATGAGAGATGAACAGCAGGAAAAAAGTAATAAAAAACCTGAGTATGGCCAACAACTCAAATAGAGTGTTGCATTATAAACAAATTGCCCTACCCGCCAGGGAAATTATTCAGTATATGGATAAAAGACGGAAAGGGGATATTACTTCGTTAAAGACTAAGTGGAAAAAGTTTAATGATCAGTGTATGGGAGGTATTGAGCCAAATAGTATCTACACTATAGCAGGCATATCAGGAAGTGGTAAATCAGCATTTGCCAACAGTCTAGAAACTGACCTATTCGACCAGAATCCCAATGAAAACTTTGTTGTACTTTCCTTCAATTTCGAGATGTTAGCTTCAAAGCAAGTGGGGAGGAAGCTGTCATACAAATTAGATAAAACAACACAAGAGCTTTATAGCGGCTTGTCCAACCACAAACTATCAGAATTTGACTACCACAAAGCTATTGAAGAAGCTAAAAAAATTAAAGATCTACCTATATATTATGTAGATACCCCTGGAACGGTCTCTCAGATTAGAGAGACTATCACTGATTTTTCCAATAGAGTCGCTAAAGATAGGTGGCTCATAATATTACTCGATCACACCTTGTTAACAAGAGGTAAACAAGGTGAAAAAGAAAGGGAGACATTAGCTGAATTACAGTATATGTTCATGGAAATTAAGAAGTATGACCAAAATACTATAATTCAGTTGTCTCAAATGAACAGAGAGATAGAAGCTAAAGAAAGGATTATGGTTAATACTATGCATTTTCCGGTGCGTAGGGATATATTTGGTGGTGATTCTGTATTTCAAGCATCAGATTATCTTTTAGTGCTGCATAGGCCAGAAATGCTTAATATCTCCTCGTATGGGCCTGAAGGTTGGCCTACCAAAGATCTCATTTACATGCACTTTTTAAAAGTGCGAGAAGGAAACCCAAGTATTTTAGTTTTTAAGAATAACTTAAAGTACAATAAGATTGAAGATTATAACCTTAAAGATTCGTAATACTGACTGTATCAAAAAACAGAAGTATTACTAGTCGAATTTCTAAATTTGAGACAATGAACAAAAAATTGTCATTTGTAGTCGATATGACTAAGCCCGTTAGTAACAACTTTGCTGAAAACGAAGGCACTTTCGACTATTATAAGCGAGCTTTAGTACGTAACGTAAAGAAACTCGGACTTACTATTTCTGGTGAAGATCGCCCAGAAATACGTCGGGGTGTTGACCAGGCAGGATTCGGTAATGTACTTACCGTTGGTACCTCCCGCACCCACGATATGGAATGGATCGAACGCATGGATTACGTGTGCGAAAAAGGATATACTCCCGTATTGAATCTGATTAAGGACTGGGACTTAATCAGCAGGAAGCTGGTAGAGTATTACAAAGACAAATACCAGATGGATCTCAAATATGGTTCTACCGTCTCATTCCACGACGGTTTTGTCAAGATTGGGACTGAACTGGTAACCAATCGTGAGCTTGATAAGATCATTGACAAGCTTGATGATATGGTACGTAGGGGATATCTCTACAGATAGTAAGTGATTAAAGATATAATATGCTTAGGGGTTGTATATCTTCCCCTAAGCTTATTTAACTATAAAACATATTAATATGATTGAACAAGGAACTACTAAAGAAGATCTTATAGGTAAAAAGCTCAGAGTAGAGAAAAACACTGGTATGCATAACTATGGCCCAAAAGGAGCTATCTTATATGTAAACAAGAGTACCGCTGTTAATAACAACACTATAACAGGAGCTATAAAAGAAGACGGAACGAAGGGAAACTCTATTCTTTTCAGTGAAGTATCAATAGTAGACGAATCTATAAGTGGCCTAAAAAAAGATAAAGATAAACTTATTGAAGATAAAATAGATATTGAAGATAAAATATGTAACATAGACGAAAAAATTGAGTTTATGAAAGTACAAGGATTATCTAAATTCAATGAAGAAGAGTATAAAGTATTTAAAGTTCTACAAGAGTTAAAGACCTATAAAACAGATATGGAATTAGCTAAATCCGTAGCTAAAATAATAAAATAATATGGCTAGAGAAGCTTATAATATTGCAGTTACAGGTAATAGTGGGAGAGGTAAAAGTTATTCTCTGCGAAATTTAGATCCTGAAACAACTGGTTTTATAAATATGGAAGCAAAGCCTCTACCATTTAAGAACAACTTCAAATTTTATTACGTCCCAAAAGATTGGAACGACGCTTATAATAAATTAATAGAATATGCCAAAAATGACAGTGTAAAAACAGTTGTACTTGAAAGTTTCACTCAGTATATGGACAGTGTACTAAAAGCATCTAGGGAGATTAAGAAAGGTTTCGATATATGGAACTTCTACAATCAAAAAATAGGTGAATTAAACTATATAATAAAAAGGTATCCTAAAGATATTATAGTTACTGCACATACTGAGAAAGTTGAAACTGACAATGGAGTGGTAGAAGAACGCATATTCGTAAAAGGAAAGGAATGGAAAAGCGATATAGAAAAAGACTATACAATTGTACTATACGCCGATGCCAAAATATCAGATTCTTCCAAACGTGACTACTTCTTCAGATTAAATACGGATGGTATAATTAATGCAAAGACTCCGCCTATGTTGTTTGAGGATCAGGAAACAATCCCCAATGACGTCAAAGAAGTATTAGACGAATTAGACAGAGTATTTAATTAATTAAACACAGATATATATTATGCCATTATACGACATGACCAAAGATGTTCAAAAAGAGGGTAACGGTAGTGCTTATTTGGAAGCTGGTATTCATGAAAACATCGTGCTAAGTGATGTATCATATAACGAATCTAGGAATGGTAACAAATTTCTAGCTTTCTATTTCTCCGATGAGAATGGGAATCAAGTACCTAAAACAGAATGGGAACCCAATGGAGAGAATCAAGAAAGCAAAGTTAATAAACAACTAGCTAGAATAAAGCATATTGCCGTAAACTCAGGTATTTTGAGCGAAGATGAGTTCGTCTTCAAAGCAGAAGATTTTGAGAGTTTCGCTAAACAAGTAGTTGAGAAACTAAAATCTAAACAAGATCAATGGAAAGATCATAAGCTTAGGGTAAAAGTAGTATATGATTTTAACAACTATACAACTTTGCCTAGCTACGCTAAATTTGATTGGCTAGAAAATATGAATATACCTGCGGATCAATCAAAGATTAAGATCTTGCCTATAGATAAAATGGAGAGAGATAAACCTGATTCTACTCAGACTTCATCTAACCCATTTGATAGTAATACCCAGGAACAGGGTAAGAGTTCAAAGACTGATGAAAATGTTCCATTCTAAATTAGCATATAATATCCCTCTTCGGAGGGTACATATATATACCCAGGGCTTTGTTTTACAACAAGGCCCTATTTTTTGCTAGCTCAAGTATAATAACAAGCTCGATAGCGGAACCAGAAGACGCACTGATTAGCCTTGACCCCTAAGGCTTGAAATTGGGGGGAGGCCTTGCTATCCTAAGAAACTGAATCTTTTTATATCAATGACAAGATATAAAGATAGCAACGCTCGTGGGCGTAGAATAACGAGCAAAGGTACAACTGTGCACTAAGTATTATATACCTGCAAAGAATATTAAATACGTATAGTTGATTACCGGTCAGGACGCACTAAATGGTAGTAATAGAATCCATTCAAAGAATCTATTGACCCGATAAATACTAAGTTATAGTGCAATATCCAGTAATAGACACGTTGAATTGAAGTTCGACTTAATACTACTAACAAGTAAAGTAAGTAAGTGTTGCAGGTTCAAGCCCTGCTCGAGCTTGTTACTAGCCGGGTAGCTCAACGGTAGAGCCTAGGATTTTACCCTAGAGAAGCGAGGTTCGAGTCCTTGCCCCGGCACTAAATTAATAAGCATGAAAAAATATAATACATTTGTAACATACGCAACTAACGACAAGGGCGAAGATATCACAGAAGATAACAAATTAATATGGCATAAGTATAAAAAGGGTAGTAGAAAAGAATATGTAAGCGTATCTAAAAGAGCTCAAGATGGGGATATACCTCAATTGAATGAACCTAATAGTAGAACTGTTTCATACTACACGAGAAATATACCTAAATTCGGCGAAGAGAGAACTGAGTTCATTATTTTTGAAAGCTAGTACTATGCTATACGACACTGATAAACTTACACCTGTTACAGAGGAAAATATTTTAAAGAGAACTACTGAGTATGATATTTACTCTTACTATATAGGAAGAAAAGTACCAATAAATACTAAATTTAATAGTCCCCTAAGAAAAGATGATGATCCTTCATTTGGTTTATTTATGGCCAAAAAGACCAGGAGTCTATTATTTAAAGATCAGGGTACTGGTATAGTAGGTAACTGTTTTAAGTTTGTACAATTATATAAACAATTAGCTACTTATAGAGATGCCTTAAATAAAATAAATAAGGATTTAAGTTTAGGCTTGTTAGAAAGGTCACAAAAAGGCTTACTAGTAAGGGACAAGTACAAGCCTAGTAGGACTAAGATAGCTGTAAAGAAAAGGAATTTTACAAAATTTGATTTGGATTATTGGTCTCAGTTCTGTATTACAAGAGAGACGCTAAGGAAGTTTAATATATTCCCTATAAGTAAATTATGGATAAATGATGCGGTATCCAAGTATTTTTATAGTAAAAGAGAGCCTATGTATGCTTATAGGATATATAATAAGTTTAAAATATATAGGCCACATAGTTCTAAAGATAACAAGTTCCTAAATAACTGTAACAAGCACGATATACAAGGGTTCCAGCAGTTGAAAAAATCTGGGGAACTAGTTATTGTAACCAAATCCTTAAAGGATGTTATGGTTCTATACGAACTGGATTTTAGTTCTATAGCTGCTAACAGTGAATCTACTCCAATACCTAAAGATGTAATGTTAGATCTAAAGAAGAGGTTTAATAGGGTGGTAGTGTTATATGATAATGATAGCACTGGTGTAAAGGGTATGATTGATATGAAGAAGGCATACAACTTAAAATGTATCTTTATACCCTTAGGGTATAGAGCTAAAGATATAAGTGATCTTATAAAAAAAGTAGGTTTTAACAAAACTTATACAATATTAAACAAGCTACTTTATGGATAAATGTATCAAAAAAGAGGAAATAGCAATTAGTCTAGAGCACTTAAATGCTATAACAGCAACCAGAACAGCTGTACTAGATCAAGGCCACACATATACATATATTTCTAATTCAGCTGTAGATCTTTTTAACAGGGTGATATCTTCATTAGCTAATAAGCTTACAAAAGATAAACAGGACTTATCAGAATTTAAAGCTAAAGAAGTTAAATCTGATTTAGATTTAGATAGTATTAATAGGTTAGAAAGAAGAATAAAGATTACTTCAGAGGCTATAGATGTAAGTAAATACCTTAAAGGCAGGCCGTTCTCCAACGGCTATAAAATAACAACTGACCATACAGTAAATGAAACTAAACTTAGTGAAATACCTTTAAGTTTGCATATAGACAATAAAGGGAAAGCTCTTATATTTACTAGAGCTTTATTGGGGAAATCAATAATACAGATATTAGAAGAGAGTGGGCATATTGGTCCAGTTAATATGAGATGTGCAGTGGAGGTTCTGCTAAATAATTCTGATCTGATTACAATACCAAAGAACTATAAGGATCTATTGCCCCCAATATCCACACACTATGGGATAATTTCAATATCCACATACTATGGGATAATTTGTCGTTCAGAACAACAATCTATATGGACCTACATAGCAAAAGTTATAAAAATGTCTTCTGAGGACCTTGATTATCAACCCTATTTTAAAGAGATTAAGCTTGGTAGAGCTATAACAGCTATAATGGGCAGTGCTGTACCTAGTGCAGTAGTAGAAAAAATAGTGCAAGAAGTTAAGGACTTGGCAGATTCTGCTAATACTAACCTAGAAAAAGCTGTTAGTATAGTAGAAGGTCATGATATATTATTTTATTACAATAGGCATAATAATCTATTCTTAGAAAAATTGCCAGAAGGAGTTGTAGAAAGTGCCAATATTAATGCTCAAGAAAAAGGCGGATCATTAGCAGGTAGTTGTATGAACGGCTATTCTAATTATAGTAAGTTGAATTTTTATGCCTATAATCCTGATAGAATTAAGTTGCTAGTTTTAAAGAGTAAAGTACCTAATAAAATCTTAGCTAGGAGTATTCTATGGTTACCAGATGATGGTAAGGTATATATGGATAGAATATATTCTATTTCAGAGACATGTGCTAGAATACTTAGGAAATATGCTAAGGATAAAGGGTTCATAGGTATACATCACAGCTCTGTGATATCTGATACTGGGTATGATGCCAAATTTGTATTAGAAGACTTGTACGCACCTAATATTAAGCACTATAGACTCCCTTATTTAGACTCTCTAAACAGGAGAGGTTTTGTACTCACCAAGGATAACAAAGTCAAAGTTACATTATCTTATGGTCCATTTAATACCCCTGAGAAAGATAAATGGGTAAAAAGAAAAGTAGAAGATGATGAAGTTAAGTATATTGATGAGTCGGATATTTCAAATAAGAATAGTCTTAATGTAGATAAAGATAAAATAGCAACTCTTACAAAAATAATAAATACTTCTAAAACAGAAGATCTGGATAATGAGGTAAGTTTTAACACTGATGCTAATATTAAAGCAAAAAAGGTAAGCTCTGATCCTAATTTAGAAGGCGTTATCAGTGATATTAATAAAATACTGTCAACAAGGTATGGGGTAAAGAGTCCACTACGGTCTAAAAACATGGGTATCAAAAGAATATTTAGTCAATACATGACTTTAAACAGTGTAACAAACAGAAACTTTTTTAACCGTATTAATGTAGACGAAGCAGTAAATACAAAAACATTCAATAACACAATTTGCTCTGTAGAAATTGGCAGCAAGGATGTTATATATAAGGATAAGCACTTAGTAAAGAATTTACTATTAAATCCTGATATAGATTTTTATGTAACAAAAAAGAATATTGTGACAGATCCTAATTATCTAAATGTGACTCAGTCAGGTCCCTATTGTATCATATTACATAAAAATAATATCTTTAAAGTTTTTGGTAAGAACAATATAAAAGAAGTAAGTACCAATTATTACAAACATACGGCCTAAATTTTCAAAATATGCCAGATATAAGCTTGAGAATGTTAAAGAATGTGCTGTCTATACAATCTAAATCTACTTACAGCAAAGATAGTAAAGACAATGATTTGCAGATAAGGAGGTACATAAAGTCTGTGCTGTCTTCTAATAATATTAAACATTTTGAAGATGGGTACGGCAACATATATGCTGTAAAAGGCAAAACAGAACTGTACGATTGTATAGTAGCTCATGTTGATACAGTACACAACATTAACAACAACGTAGAAGTGAATAGAAATGGGGATTACCTATATGCCTTTGACCCTATAAATGTTAAACAAGCAGGTATAGGGGGTGATGATCTTGTAGGGGTTTATATAGCTTTACAAGCTCTAAAAGATAGGGATAATATAAAAGCTGTATTCTACAGAAACGAAGAGATAGGTAAACTGGGTAGTAAATTCTCAATAAGTAATAATAAGACATTTTATAGCAACTGTAAATTTGTTATACAAAACGATAGAAAAAATAACACGGATTTTATAGTTAAATCTAGTGGTATAGATATTTGCAGTAACAGTTTTAAAAAAGATGCTAAGATATATCTTGACAAAAATGGGTATAAAGAAAGTACAGGTTTGTCTTCAGATATTGATACTTTAGTAAGTGGTGGTATAGGCATAAGTGCTGTAAATCTTTCTTGTGGTTATTTTAGGCCCCACTCTGATACTGAAGTTGTAAGTATTAGTGATGTAAAACGTGCTTACAGCTTAACTACAGATTTATTTGATAACTTGATTAAGAAATATAAACATACTTATACTCCCCCAAAAAATACTAATAATAACCAGTACTACTTTAGTGGTTATAACACAAATACTGGTATTGATGATGTATATGCTAAGCAGCATTCTTCAGAGTATAAAGAAACATTAAACAAGATTGATTCGACTAAGAAAAATGAATATAAACTTTTCCTTAAGCTTAAAGGTGTAGATTTCTACATATTGAAAAACCACGAAGATATTGAAGTTCCTATAAAAGGGCACACTTGTAGTGAATGTAGTAAAGAAGAAACTACGTATTTTATCCCTGATGAAAATAGGTTCTTCTGTATAAGCTGTAATAAGTTTATAAACAATGATTTAAATTTAAGGAAGAAACTAATTATAAAGGATTCAAAACACGTATTTTACCATAATGGTATAAACAACAGATGGATTAGGGATAATGCTGTCTGGGATAATACTTTTGATTTCTATAGACACAAAAGATATGGAGAATAATAACTTTAATTAGGGGCTTTCGTATAATGCGAAATGCAACGTGGGTTCATGTTGAGCCCCTAATTTTATTATTATGAAGCGAAAGAAGAATAGGAAGGTAAAGAATGCTACTATTAAAACAGTAGATGGTATAAAGTTTAAGTCTAAGTTGGAAGCTCATTGTTACAATAGACTTAAAGAAAATAATATAAAGGCTGAATATGAGGGTAAAAAGTTTGAAATTATACCAGCTTTTATATATAATAATGAGAAAGTAAGGAAAATGACCTATACTCCAGATTTTGTTGGTACTTATAAAAATAAGAAGTTTGTAATAGAGTGTAAAGGGAATCCTAATGATGCTTTCCCATTAAGGTGGAAGATATTTAAGTATTATCTATATAATACTAGGTCTAAGTATGATTTGTATTTACCTAGGAGTATGAAACAGGTAGATGAGACAGTTGAAAAAATAAAAAACAATGGAACTAATTTACATAACAGCAAAAATGATGGAGCCAGGAGAAGCAGGGATAAAGGAGAAAATAAAGGCTCACAAAAAGGAAATAAAAAGACTGAGAAAAAGGCTAAGAATGATAAGAAAATGGAGAAATAGGGGGTTACCTTGGTATGAACGAGAAGCAATATTATAAAGAAAAGGGGGTATCTAACTCCTCGTTAAATTGGTTTTTATATTCCCCCGCTTATTTTAGGAAAAGATTAGATGAAGAGATAGCTGAAGAGCAGAAATCATGGCAATCTATCGGTCGTAAGGTGCATATGGCTATACTAGAACCAGAAGAATTTGAAAAAAACTATATATATTTAGAATATCAACAGCCTAAAAGCCCACAACAAAAACAATTCTGCGAAGAGTATGTTAAAGATAGGCGCAATAGACCTAAAGCTACTAAAATATCTAGTAAGATTAAAGCTTATGGAAAAGCTTACAATACTAAAGCTATCAAGGAAGAAGATGTGAAGAAAAAGGCTGAAAGTCTACAAAGAAAGCTTAAGGATTATATAAACTACTTAGAGAAATCTAAGGAATACAAAGATATATTGACTAAAGCTGAATGGAATCTAATTAACCGTTTGAAAGAAGCCGTATTTGAGCATAAAATAGCTACAGAGGTGTTGGGTATGGGTGGGAGTAATGAGCTCTTTAAAAGCCAAATTTCGGCCTATAGTGAGCTTCCTATATTTTGGAAGTACCCAACTGATATTGATGTAGACTGTAAGTCAATGGTTGACAGGCTTGTTATAGATAAAGAGAATAAAACAATAAAGTTAATCGACTTGAAAACAACTAGTAATATAGGTAAATTTAGCGACTCATTTAATGACTATAGTTACTATAGACAGCTAGCTTTTTACTGGCTAGCAGTTTATTACATGGCTAAGAATGATAGCTCAATACCTGACATACGTGATTATAAGAAAGAAACATATATTATAGCTCTACAGAAAAGGGACATACCAGAGTGTAGAGTTTACAAGATACCAGAGCACAAACTTAACGAGGGATTAGCAGAGATAGAGAGAATATTACCAGAAATTGCATGGCATATAGAAAATGACAAATGGTTCCATACTAAAGAGTA